>CAIYXG010000037.1 GCA_903930035.1 uncultured Actinomycetes bacterium
AGGCGCGCACGGTCGGCTCAGCCGTCGACGACGACGGTGACGCACTGGTCGTCGCCGTCGGGCACCGAGTTGGACACCGAGACGCTGGTCTCGCCGTAGAGCGAGCCGAGCATCCCCTTGACCATGCCCCGGTCGACGGCGCAGATCACCGGGTGCTCGACCACGGCGTCGCCGAAGGGGCAGTGCTCGGTGACGATCTGCAGCTTGGAGCCCTCCTTCTCGGCGTGGGCGGCGAAGCCGTGGGCCGAGAGGGCGTCGGCGACGGTGTGCAGCGCGGCGCGGAACGACTTGGTGGCCTGGTCGCCGAGGGCGCCGGCCATGGACTGCCCGTAGGCGACGCCGACCTCCTCGGCCAGCTCGGCGGCCCGGTCGGGGCCCAGCTCGGCCAGCGCGCGGCCCAGCAGCTGGACGAGCACGTCGTCGTGGCGGACCGGCACGTCGAGGGTGACCTCCGAGGCGACGGCCCGGTAGCACTTGGAGGGGCGCCCGGCGCTGCCGGCCGGACGCTCGGTGGAGATCTCCAGGTAGCCGCCGGCCGCCAGCTTGTCGAGGTGGTGGCGGGCGACGTTGGGGTGCAGGTCGAACTGCTCGGCGACGGCCGCGGCGGTGACGCCGTCGGACGACTGGTGGGCGAACAGGTAGATCTCCCGGCGGGTGGGGTCGCCGAAGGCCGTGGTGATGGCGGTGACGGCCGAGTTGAACTCGGTCGGGCTGAGCGCGGCCATGCCGGGAGCGTAGTGGCAGGCCGTCGGACCGCCCCGCCGCGGGTGGGGTACTCCGGTGCCGGTGCGCGAGACTCGCCGCACCATGGCACTTTCCGAGAACGAGATCATCGACGCCCTGCGACCCGTGGAGGACCCCGAGCTCCACCGCTCGATCGTGGACCTGGGCATGGTCCGGGCCATCGGGATCGACCTGCCCGCCGTGTCGGTCCAGATCGCCCTCACCGTCGCCGGCTGCCCGCTCCGCAACGAGATCGAGCGCCGGGTGAGCGAGGCGGTCGTCGCCCTCGACGGCGTCGAGTCGGTGTCGCTCGACTACACGGTGATGACCCCCGAGGAGCTGCAGGCGCTGCGCCAGACCCTCCACGGCGACCCGGCCTCGACCGCCGGCACCAATGCCGCCCACGGCCACGCCGAGGGCCGGGCCATCCCGTTCGCCTCGCCGGAGTCCCGCACGCGGGTCCTGCTCATCGCCTCCGGCAAGGGCGGCGTGGGCAAGTCGTCGGTCACCACCAACCTGTCGATCGCGCTGGCCCGGCGGGGCCACTCGGTCGCCGTCGTGGACGCCGACGTGTGGGGCTTCTCCATCCCGCGCATGCTCGGCGTGGCGCACCCGCCGACGATCATCGACGAGATGATCGTGCCGCCGGAGTCCTACGGCGTCCGCTGCATCTCCATCGGGTTCTTCATCGAGGAGGACCAGCCCGTCATGTGGCGCGGCCCGATGCTCCACAAGGCGCTCGAGCAGTTCCTCACCGACGTGTTCTGGGACGAGCCCGACTACCTGCTCGTCGACCTGCCGCCGGGCACCGGCGACGTCTCGCTGTCCCTGGCGTCGTTCATGCCCCGCGCCGAGATGTACGTGGTGACCACGCCGCAGCCCGCCGCGCAGCGCGTGGCCCAGCGCGCCGCGTTCATGGCCGAGAAGGTCAACATCGACGTGAAGGGCGTGATCGAGAACATGTCGTGGTTCACGGGCGACGACGGCACCCGCTACGAGCTCTTCGGCGCCGGCGGCGGCCAGGAGCTCGCCGACCGGCTCGAGGTCCCGCTGCTCGGGCAGATCCCGCTGCTGTCGGCCCTGCGCGAGGGCGGCGACGACGGACGGCCGGTCACCGTGACCGACCCGGAGTCCGAGGCGTCCCGGGCCTTCGCCGCGATCGCCGAGACGGTGGACGTCGCACTGGCGCCCACTCGGCGACACCACCCCGAGCTCAAGCTCCTCTGACCAGGCCGCCGGCCCGTTCCCCGGCGTAGCGGCCGAGCCCGGCCCCTGAGCGCCTCGCCAGTTCGTCGCGCCCGCGACCCCACTAGGACTTCTGCCCAGAGGAGGATGCGGCGGGTCGCCCCACACTGGGGCCACCAACCAGTCGCGGGAACCTCCGACGACGGGGTGCCGACCAGGGTGGGTCTGGTCGGCACCATCGTCGGAGGGTGCGCACGGGGGGCGCGAGGGGCCGGTCCTTCTGGAACAAGGACCGGTCCCGACGCATTTTTCGGCCGACGCACCGTTCGGCAGCGCCGGACCGCCTCAGCGGGGCGTGAGCTCGTCGACGTAGGCGAAGAGCGACGGCGACCCGCCCGTGTGCACGAACGCCACGCCGGTGGCGCCGTCCAGCTCGCCCGCCGCCGCCATGGCCAGCAGCCCGGCGGCGGCCTTCCCCGAGTAGACGGGGTCGAGCACCAGGCCCTCGGTCCGGGCGAACCGCTGCACGGCCTCGGCCATCGCCGCGGTCGGCAGGCCATAGCCCTCGCCCAGAAACCGGTCGTCGCAGCGGACGTCCTCCGCCGGCGGGGCGTCCAGGCCCAGCAGCCCGGCGGTCTCCTGCACCAGCCGGGCGACCGTGGCCGTGCTGCGTGCCGCGTCCTTGTAGACGGCCACCCCGTGCACGGCCGCGCCGCACCCGGCGTCGCGCAGGCCGAGCAGCAGGCCGGCCTGCGTGCCGCCGCTCGCCGAGGCGACCAC
>CAIYXG010000038.1 GCA_903930035.1 uncultured Actinomycetes bacterium
CCGGCGCCGCCCGGCGCGACCCCGACGAGTGGCGCCGGCGGCACGAGGCGGCCGAGACCGCCCGGGCCGACCGGCTGAAGGGCCTGGCAGGCCGCAGTTAGCCTGCCGCCATGAGCGACACCCCTGACCTGGACGGCCTCAAGGAGCGCCTCACCGCGCTGCAGTACCACGTCACCCAGGAGGCCGGCACCGAGCGGGCGTTCTCGGGCGAGTACTGGGACCACCACGAGGACGGGACCTACCGCTGCATCGTGTGCGGCGCCGAGCTGTTCGGCTCCGGCACCAAGTTCGACTCGGGCACCGGGTGGCCGTCGTTCTACGAGGCGCTCGACCCGGCCCGGGTGACGCTCAAGGAGGACCGCTCCCACGGCATGGTCCGCACCGAGGTCGAGTGCGCCGGCTGCGGCGCCCACCTGGGCCACCTGTTCCCCGACGGGCCCCGGCCCACGGGCATGCGCTACTGCATGAACTCGGCGTCCCTCGACTTCGTGGGCGCCACCGACGAGCAGGACTAGCGGCCGGCGGTCTCGGCCGCGATCCGGCGGACCACGTCGAACCCCGGGTAGGGCACCTTGCCCGGGCCCCACAGGCCCCACCGCCCCTCGACGAGCTGGGTGACGGCCGCCAGCCGCCCGGTGACCCACTCCTGGTCGCCCAGGAAGAGCTGCCCCAGGGCACCCACGTCGCCGTCACGGAGACCGACGCCGAGCAGGTCCCAGTTGGCGGTGTCCCGGGCGTCGAGGACCACGTCGTCGGGGCCGGTCACGCCGATCGCGAACGGCATGAACCCCGAGGCACCCGCAGCGTCCGAGGACTCCCAGGCCTGCTGGAGGAACTGCGCCTGGCGCTCGGGGGTGAACCCGCGGGCCACCGGGCCGTTGGGGTAGTTCGTCTCCATGACCATGTACTGCTGGCCCGGGCAGACCCGGTCGGCCACCACCTGCAGGTCGCGGCCCACCACGGTCCCGTCGACCGGGCCGGGCAGGTAGTAGTTCGGATAGGTGTCGATGGCCACGACGTCGGCCAGGGTGCGCCACTGCAGCACCTGGTCGGGCCAGTCCGGGCGGCCGAACGGCACGTTGAACGCCGCCGGGCTGTCGGTGCTCAGGTTCACCACCGTGACGGCCTGCGGGTCGGTCTGCACGACCGCCTGGCGCAGGGTGCCGAGCAGCGCCGTCAGGAATCCCCAGTCGGCCCAGGGCGACGAGAAGAACCCCTCGAACCCGCCCGGCGTCCGCCAGTTCACCAGCGAGGCCGCGGGCGCGATGTTGAGCTCGTTCTCGGTCTGCCAGACCTCGACCGTCGGGATGTCGTCGGGCACGCCGACCCGGTCGCGCCCGTACCGCCGGACGATCGCCCGGGTGGTCAGGTCCATCGACGCCAGGTAGGTCTCGGTCCCGAGCGACGCCGGGTCCAGGGTCGTGCCGTCGAGCTTCGGGGGCGTCACGCCCACGAACCCGACGACCTTCAGCCCGTTGCGGGCGGCGTTCCGCAGGGCCGTGTCCGACGTCGTCCAGTCGGCGGCGGCGGCGAACTGCTCGACGTACTCCGGGTGCGCGGCGAGCTCGGCCCGGGTGAGCGTGGGCCGCTGCGCGACCGTGGGCTGCAGGTGCTCCCAGCGGATCGGCACGCGGACCCACCGGTACCCGAGCTCGGGGGCCAGGTCCATCTGCGCGGCGGAGATGTCGGTCGCGGCCGAGCCGAACATGAACTCGGGCAGCGGCC
>CAIYXG010000039.1 GCA_903930035.1 uncultured Actinomycetes bacterium
CCGGCCCGGCGGGGCGGCCCAGCTCCTCTGCCGCGGCGAGCGCCGAGGGGCCGAGCACGGCCACGGGGTCGTCGCCCTCGCCGTCGCCGCCCGGCCGGGCCACCAGCACCGACACGTGGTCGGACGCGGCCGGCACCAGCCGGAGGGCCGTGGTCCACGCCGGGGCGAAGCGCCGGTGGTCGGACAGCCACAGCTGGCGGCGCCCGCCGTCGGCGTCCACCAGGGTGGCGAGGTCGTCGGCGGACAGGGGCGGGTCCACCAGCACGGCCGCGCCCCGCTCCAGGCCGACGAGCGCCAGCCCCACCCGCTCGCCCGCCGAGGCGGCCACCACGAGGAGGTCGCCGCCGTTGGCGGTGCGGCGCAGGCCGGCGTCCTCGGCGGCCAGGGCGTGCAGCGCGGCGGTGGGGCCGTCGCCGACCACCGTGAAGGTCTGGACCACGGCTAGCGGCCGGTCATCCGGGCCACGACCGGCGCCATGGCGTCGGCGACCGGACCGCTGAACACGACGTACGACATGCCCCACCGCTCGCGGCGGGCCAGGAGCCGTTCCTCGATCTGCTCCAGGGTCCCCAGCAGGACGGCGGGGGACTCGAGGAGCTCCTCGGCGCCGGTCCCGAAGATCTCGGCCAGGCTGCGGGCCCGGTCCTCCGCGTCGTCGCACACGCCGGCCAGGAACGCCAGGACGTTGAGCTCCAGGTCGTCGAACCGGTCGCCGGCGGCCTCCCGGACCCAGGCGACCTTCTGGTCGGTCGGGCCGGGCAGCGCGTCGGTCGCCGCGTCGGTGCCGATCACCCCGGCCCGCATGTTGGAGTTGATCCCGACGATGTCGGCGTGCCGTGCGGCCAGCGACAGCATGCGGGGCCCGCCGCCGCCCAGGAGCAGGGGCGGCCCGCCGGGCGTGCGGGGGTGGGGGCGCAGCGTCAGTCCGGCGACCTGGTAGTGCGTGCCGGCCATGGTGGTCTCGGTCCCCGTGAAGAGCGCCCGGACCAGGGTGACGGCCTCCTCCAGGCGCTCGATGCGTCGTCCGGGCGGGTCGAGCGGGATCCCGGCCTGCTCGTAGTCGGAGACCATCCACCCGGCCCCCAGCCCCAGCTCGACCCGCCCGTCGCTCAGGACGTCCAGGGTCGACGTCTCGGTGGCCAGCGTCACCGGGTGCCGGTAGTCGTTGCCCAGGACCAGCGCCCCGACCTTCAGGGTCGTGGTCGCCCCGGCCGCCACCGCCAGCGCGGTCAGCGGGGCCAGCTGGTCCCCGAAGTGGTCCGGGACCATGAGCGAGCTGTAGCCGAGCGCCTCGACGTGGCGGGCCGTCTCGGCCCACGTCATCCCCTCGAGGGGCTGTGAGAGCTGGATGCCGAACCGGAAGCGCCGCGGGTGTGCCATGGGGCGCAACCTACCGCCGTGCTCCCTGAGAGCCGGCTCCAAGAAGGACCGGTCGGACACCGCTCCGCCCCGGTGGCCACGGGTACCCTGCACGGGTGCCGCCGGGTGCTGGCGGCACACCAGCCCCCGTTCCACGATGCGTCGTCCCCGCTCCACCCTCGCCAAGTTCGCCACCACCTTCCTGGGCGGCGCCGTGGCGATCGCGCTCGTGTCGGGGGTGACGATCGCGGTGGCGGCGCAGACCCCCAAGGCCCAGAGCTTCAGGCCGTTGTCCAAGCTCTCGCTCCCCGAGCTGCCCCAGGGCTCCACCCTCTACGACATGAACGGCGCCCGCATGGGCCGCCTGACGGGTGCCGAGAACCGGGAGATCGTGGCGCTCTCGCAGATCTCCCCGCAGATGAAGAAGACGGTGCTCGCCGTCGAGGACCGGGACTTCTACCGCCACAACGGCGTGAGCGCCCGCTCGGTCGCCCGTGCCCTGAAGGCCAACACCGAGGCCGGCGGCGTCGCCCAGGGCGGGTCGACCATCACCCAGCAGCTGGTGAAGCTCACCATGGTGGGCAACGAGCGGACGCTCTCCCGCAAGCTCAAGGAGGCCAGCCTGGCCGTGCAGCTCGAGCGGCAGTTCTGCCAGGACACCACCAAGAAGGACTGCAAGGACCGCATCTTCGAGCAGTACCTGAACACGATCTACCTGGGCCGTGGTGCCTACGGGGTCCAGTCGGCCGCCCGCACCTACTTCGGGCTCGACGCCAAGGACCTCAACTGGGGGCAGGCCGCCACGCTCGTGTCGCTCATCCGCAACCCGACCGGCTACGACCCGACCAGGTTCCCGGAGGTCGCCCGCGAGCGCCGTCGGGTCGTGCTCGACGTCGCGGTCGGCCAGGGGCTGCTCCCCAGGGACCAGGCCGACCTCTACAACGAGGTCGAGCTCCCGACCGAGGTCCGGGAGCGGTCGACCGTGGCGTCCGCCGCCGACCTGTCCTACTTCGAGCGCAAGGTCCGGGACGAGCTCCTCCGCTCCTCGTGGCTCGCCCCGACGCCGGAGCTGCGGAAGTACCTGGTGTTCAACGGCGGGCTCAAGGTCTCCACCACCTACGACCCGCGCGCCCAGGAACTGGCCGAGGCTGCGGCCCGGACCAACCCGTTGAAGAAGGCCAACCCCGAGACCCAGGCGGTGGTCGCCTCGGTCGAGCCGGCCACCGGTGCGGTGCGTGCCGTCGTGGGCGAGGTCTCGACGCCCCGGGGCACCATCGTCGAGGTGGCCGACGCGAAGGTCGGCCGCTCGCCCGGCTCGTCGTTCAAGACCTTCACGTTCGCCGCGGCCATGGAGGCCGGCTACTCCGTCAACGACGTCATCTCCGCCAACCCGGCCCCGCCCCGCCTCTACGCCGGCTGGGGCGTGGAGGGGCCGTCGTGGCCGGCCGAGTGCAACGGCGGGGCCATGCCGCTCATCACGGCGCTCGCCAAGTCCAACAACTGCGCCTTCGTGCGGCTCCAGCAGGCGGTCGGCAGCGACAAGGTCGTCGACGTGGCCCGCCGTCTGGGCATCAACACGGTCCAGTCGCCCCGCGACGAGGTCCCCTCGCTCACCCTCGGCGGCGTCAGCGTGCGCCCGCTCGAGATGGCCGCCGCCTACGCCGCCATCGCCAACGACGGGAAGTACAACCCGCCGCACTTCATCACCAAGGTCGTCGACGGCAAGGGCAAGGTGATCTACGAGTACACCCCGCCCAACACCCAGGCCATCAGCGTCCAGTCGGCCCGCGGGACGACCGCCGCGCTGCAGCAGGTGGTCCGCGCCGGCACCTATGCCGCCGGCGCTCTGCCCGAGGACCGGCCCGCCGCAGGCAAGACGGGGACGAACGAACAGGACAGCGGTGCCAACACCGACGTGTGGTTCGTGGGGTTCACCCCGGAGATGTCCACCGCCGTGTGGATCGGCAACCCCGGTGCGGTGACCAACATGCGGGGCGGCAAAGTGCAGGGCGGCTCGACCTCGGCCCGCGTGTGGCGGGCGTTCATGGCGCCCTACCTCGAGGGCCGGCCGGTCGTGAAGTTCGCGGCGGCGGACCCGTTCAAGGGCAAGGGCACGGTGAAGGACCCCTGGGGCGGGGAGACGGGCCCCGTCGTCGGCTCGTCCACCGTCCCGGGCCGGGCGACCAAGCGGTCGTCGTCCACGACGGTGGGCCCGAACCCGTCCACCGCGCCCCCCACCACGTCCCCGCCGCCGGCGACGTCGCCGCCGGCACCACCGGCGCCCGAGGCCGGGACGGGCTGACGCCGCGTTCCTGCCCGCCGCTCCGGGCGCGTAGGGTGCACCCGATGGCAGCGCTCGACGACCTCCTCGCACTGCAGGCCCTCGACACCCGGATCGACCAGCTCGAGCACCAGCTGTCCACCCTGCCCGTGCGGGCCGAGATCGACGGGGCGACCGCCCGTCGTGCCGGTGCCGCCAGCGCCGCGGAGAGCGTCCGGGCCCGTCTGGCCGAGCTCCGCGCCACGCAGGAGCACCTCGAGTCACAGGCGGCCGAGTTCGAGCAGAAGGCGGCCGCGGCCGACGCCGCGCTCTACGACGGCTCGGTCACGGCCCACAAGGACCTCGAGGCCCTGCAGCACGAGATCGCCGGCTTCCGCCAGCGGCAGGCCAACTACGAGGACCAGGTGCTCGGCGTCATGGAGGAGGTCGAGCCGGTCGAGGCGGAGCTCGCCGACGCGGAGCACGTCGTGTCCGAGATCGACGCGGCGCTGGCCACGCTCGAGGAGCGCCTGCGGGTCGAGGCCGGCGACGTGGTGGCCGAGCTCGAGGGGGTCCGCGCCGAGCGGGACGCCGCCGTCGCCGGGGTCCCCGAGGACCTGCTGGCCGAGTACACCCCGCTGCGGGCACGCCTGGGCGGCACGGCGGTCGCCCGGCTGTCCGGCGCACGCTGCGAGGGCTGTTTCATGGAGATCCCCTCGGCCCAGCTCGAGCAGGTCCGCCGGCTCCCGGCCGAGACCGTCGCGACGTGCCCGGAGTGCGGGCGCATGCTCGTCCGCTGAGCCTGGGGCGTCGTTCCGGTGCTGCTCTGGTTCGCGGTGATGGGCGTGGTCGTCACGTTCTTCATCTTCCAGAGCCCTGCGATCGACTACCGGCTGGTGGCCCTGGGCGCAGTACTGCCCGTGGTGGAGTCGCCGTTCTGGGCGGGCCCGCTGCACTCGCTGCTGGCCCCGACCGTGGTGCTGGTGCTGGTCATGGCCTGCACGGTGCGACGGCGGCTGGTGCGCCGTCGCTGGCTGGGGCTCCCGATCGGCATGTACTTCCACCTGGTGCTGGACCTGGCCTGGACCCGGACCGCCACGTTCTGGTGGCCGTTCGCCGGGCTGGAGCTCTCGCCGGGCCCCTCGCCCGAGCTGTCGCGCGGCATCTGGTCGATGGTCCTCGACCTGGTGGCCGTGCTCGTCGGCATCTGGGCGTACGGGCGCTTCGGGCTCGACGACCCGGACCGCCGTCAGCGGTTCCTGCGCACCGGCCAGCTCGACCGCGCCGTCATGGGGCCACGGCCGTGAAGGAGGTCCGATGACCACGACCCGCGCCGACCTGCTGCTGCTGCGCCACGGGCGCACCGTCGCCAACGCGTCGGGGCTGCTCCTCGGCCGCGCCGACCCGCCGCTCGACCCGACCGGCGAGCAGCAGGCCGCCGCGCTGGCCGCAGAGGTCTGCTCGGGCCGGTTCGGCCCGGTGGCCCGGATCGTGTCGAGCCCGCTCGCACGCACCCGGGCCACGGCCGCGGCCGTGTCGGCGCGGTCGGGGCTGCCGGTAGAGGTCGACGAGCGGCTCGTGGAGCTCGACTACGGCGACCTCGACGGGGTGGCGCTGGCCGACGTGCCGGCCGAGACCTGGGCCGCGTGGCGGTCCGACCTGTCGTTCCGCCCGCCGGGCGGGGAGACGCTGCTCGAGCTGTCGGCGCGGGTGCGGACGGTGTGCGAGGAGCTGCTGGCCCCCGAACGGGCGGCCGGCGTGACCGTCGTCGTGAGCCACGTCTCGCCGATCAAGGCGGCCGCGGCCTGGGCGATGGGCGTCGACGACTCGGTGAGCTGGCGCATGCACCTGGACCCGGCGTCGATCACCGCCGTCGTCGCCCGGGGGCGGTCCACGGCCCTCACGGTCTTCAACGACACGGCGCACCTGCACCGCTGAGAGGGTCAGGCCTCGCCCTGCTCCTCGACGGCACGGGCGACGGAGGCGTCGGTCTCCCACCACGGCTCGATGCGGCCACGGACGCCCTGGTCCGCGGCCCAGTCGAGCAGCTCGGCGTCGGTCGTGAGGCAGAGCAGGTCGCCGTGGGGCCGTCGGCGCCGCAGCTGGTCGAGCACCCTGGCCGCCAGGTCGGGGGCCAGCCCGCCCAGCGCGTCGTCCAGGACGACCGAGGCCGCCGGGTCGGGGGCGACCTGGGCGAGCACGGTCTCGCACAGGTCGTCGGACTCGTCGATCTCGCCGTCCTGCCGCCGGCGCAGCTGCTCCCGGGCGTCGGCGAGCGCGGCGGCCGCCGCGTTCCGGGCCGCCGCCGCGCCGCGGAGCACCGTCTCCTCGGACTCGACCGAGGCCCAGAGGCCGACCAGGTGGATCTCGGCGGTGGCCACGGCGGACCGGGCCAGCTCGGCGAAGTGCTCCAGGTCGGCGATGCCCCGCTGGACGGCGTCGACCTCGGCGTCGACCTGCGCCAGGCGGGCCGCGTCGCCGCCGGCGTCGCGGACCGAGGCGGCGGTGCGCCGGGCGTACTCGGCCCAGGCGGCGGGGTCGCCGGTCACGGCAGGAAGTCCGGCCACGAGCGAGGCCAGCTGCTCGCCGGTGGTCGCGGCGGCCAGCTCGGCGGCCCGCTGCTCGAGGTCGGTGGCCCGGTGGTCCAGGTCCGAGAGGTGCGCGTGGACGGCCGCCACGGCGGCGTCGACCGCCAGGGCCGCCTGGCGCTCGTCGGCGCGGGCCTGCTCGATGCCGCCCGCGGCGAGCGAGCCGAAGTCCAGGGTCGCGTTGCCGATCGTGTAGTCGAGGTAGGAGGCGTAGCCGAACTGGCCGAGCAGGTCGGCCAGCCGGGCCTCGGCCGCCGCGCGTGCCGACTCCGCGCGACGTCGGCCGGCGAGCCGCTCGACCTCGGCGTGGGCCGCCTCGATCTCGGACCGGGCGGCGCCGTCGAGCGCCGCAGGCCCGAACGCCTGCTCGTACTGCGCGAGGACGGCGGCCGCGGCGTCG
>CAIYXG010000040.1 GCA_903930035.1 uncultured Actinomycetes bacterium
AGCAGCCAGAAGTGGGCGGGCGACAGCTCGGGCTCGTCGGGGTCGACGTCCCACGACCGGTCGAGGTCGGGCCCGTCGTCGACGAAGCGGGAGGCCATGGGCCCCCGGGCGGCGGCCGCCGTGGCAGACGCGCCGGCCGGCAGACCGGTGCGCGCCGCCCGCAGCGACCGGTCGTACTCGGCGCGGCGACGGGGGTCGGACAGCGTGGTCCATGCGGCGTTGACCTCCCGCATGCGCCGCTCGGCGAGCCGCTGCTCCGCCGGCGAGGCCCCGGCCTGCCGGTCGGGGTGCAGCACCTGGGCCAGCTGGCGGTGGGCCCGTCGCACCTCGTCGGCCGACGCCGCCTCGGGGATCCCCAGGACCTGGTAGTGCGTGCGCGCAGGCGGGACCGACATCGGGCGCAGCCTACGGCCCGGCCGGCGCGGGACCCCTGCCGTGACGACTGCCACTCGGTCCGACCGGGGCCCGGTCCGGCCGACGGCGTATCTTCTGCACATGGGTTTGCTTCGATCTCCGAAACATTCGGGCGACGAACGACCCGTCGCGGCACCGGGCGACCTGGCGCCCCCTGCCGGGCCCGGGCCCGCGGCGCGCACCCGGCTTGCCGCCGCCTTCCGCCACCAGGCGTTCCGGCGGGTGTTCGCCGGCAGCACCGCGTCCAACGTCGGGACGTGGATGCAGAACGTCACGCTGGCGGCGCTGGCGTTCGACCTGCGCGGCCCCGTGTTCACCGGCGTGGTCACGTTCGCCCAGCTGGGCCCGATGCTGTTCCTCTCCCCCGCCGCCGGCGCCCTGGCCGACCGGGTGAACCGGCGCACGATCATGGTCACGGTCGCCACCGTCCAGACCGTGCTGTCGGTGCTCCTGGCCCTGGAAGCCCGGGACCCCACGCCCTCCCGCACCGTGATCGTGCTGCTCGTGACCGGCATCGGCATCGGTGCGGCCCTCAACGCGCCCGCAGCGAGCGCCACCCTGCCGGCACTGGTCCCGCGCCAGGACCTCCAGTCGGCCATCGCCGTCAACTCGGCCGCCATGAACGCCAGCCGGTTCGTGGGGCCGCTGCTCAGCCTGGCGGTCGTCAGCGTCGGCGGCGCCCCGCTGGTGTTCGCCGTGAACGCGGCGACCTACCTGTTCGTGGTGCTGGCCGTCTGCTCGGTGCACGTCGACTTCAGCCCCAAGGGCGACCGCTCGGAGTCGCCGCTCGAGCAGCTCCGCACGGGGCTCCGGGCCGCCCGGGCCGACCGCCTCATCAGCCGGGTGCTCCTGACCATCTCCGTGCTGTCGCTCTGCTCGCTGTCGTTCGTCTACCAGATGCCGGCGATCGCGGCGGACCAGCTGGGGCTGAGCGGCAACGTCTACTACGTGCTCTTCGCCTGCTTCGCGCTGGGGGCGATGCTCGGCGCCATGGCCATGGGCTCGTTCCTGTCGCACCACGACCGGGGGCTCATGGCCAGGGCCGGGCTGCTCGTCTTTGCCGTGTCGCTCGCGCTCTTCGGGACCACGACCAGCCGGGCGGTGGCCTTCCTGGCGCTGTTCGTGCTGGGCGCCTCGTACTTCATGGTGATCACGGCGCTCTCCACCACCCTGCAGCTGCAGGTCACCGACGAGGTCCGTGGCCGGGTCATGGGGCTCTGGATGATGGGCTGGGCGGGCCTGGTCCCGCTCGGCAGCCTGCTCGCCGGGCCCGCCATCGAGGCCGCCGGGATCTCGGCCGTCATGCTCTTCGGCGCGGCGGTGGCCCTGGTCCTCGCCGTCACGGTCGACCTGCGGCACCACACCTACGCAGCGCCGGCCAGGTAGGCCCTCAGCCGAGCAGCGCCGCGGCCACCCGCTCCAGACCGACCACGCGGCTGCCCTTGACCAGCACCGCCGTCCCCTCTCCCGTGGCCCCGACCGCGGCCACGACGGCGTCGACGCCGTCCACGGGCGTGACGCCGTAGAGGTCGGTCCCCACCGCCACGACCTCCACCCCGAGCTCGGCCGCCAGCGCGGCGATGCGGGCATGCTCCTCGGCGCTGCGGTCGCCCAGCTCGGCCATGAGCCCGAGGACGGCCACCCGGCGCCGGGCGTCGAGCGCCGCCAGCGAGCGCAGCGCCGCCGCCATCGAGGCCGGGCCGGCGTTGTACGCGTCGTTCAGGACGACCGCACCGGACGCGGCCCGCTGCAGGTCCATCCGCCACGGCGACGCCGGCGGCTCGGCCAGGCCGGCGACCACCAGGTCCATCGGGACCTCCAGCACCAGCGCGGCCGCCGCCGCAGCCAGCGCGTTGGCGACGTTGTGCACCCCGCGGACGCCCAGCGACACGGCGGCCGACCCCCACGGCGACTCCAGGCGGAAGCCGGCCCGCAGCCCGCCGTCGACCACCACGTCATGGGCGCGGACCTCGCCGGCGGCACCGAACAGGACGACCAGCGCCGAGGTGGCCGACGCCATCGCCTCCACGTACGGGTTGTCGGCGTTGAGCACCGCGGCCCCCTCGGGCGGCAGCGCCTCGACCAGCTCGCGCTTGGCGACCGCAATGTCCTCGACGCCGCCCATGACCTCGGTGTGGACCGCCTCGACGGCGGTCACGACGCCGACCGTCGGCCGCGCCATGCGGCACAGGTACTCGATGTGGCCACGGCCCCGGGCGCCCATCTCGACGACGGCCGCCAGGGCGTCGTCGGGGGCGTTGGCGAGCGTGACCGGGACGCCCAGCTCGTTGTTGAACGACCGCGCCGACGCCGCGGCCGGCCCCTGCAGCCGCAGGACCGAGGCCAGCAGGTCCTTGGTCGTCGTCTTGCCCACCGACCCGGTGATGCCCACGACCCGGTCGGGCAGGCGGTCGCGGGCCAGGTCGGCCAGGCGTTCCATGGCCGCGGCGGTGTCCGACACGACCAGCTGGGGGACCCCCACCCCCTCGAGCGGGTGGTCGACCAGCACGGCGGCCGCCCCGCCGGCCACCGCGGCCGGGACGAACTCGTGGCCGTCCCGCTCGGCGCGCAGGGCCACGAAGAGCTGGCCGGGCTCGAGCGCCCGGGAGTCGATGCCCACGCCGGCCACCACGGCGGCAGGACCGACCAGGTCCGCCACGAGCCCGGCCGCAAGTTCCTCGGTGGTGAAGCGCACGGGATGATTCTTCCAGTTGCCTACACTCGCCGGATGCCATCCCCTCGGGCCGCCACCGCCCTGCCGGACCGGGTCCGGCTGGTCGTCCTGTTCGGCGGCCGGTCGGCCGAGCACGACATCAGCTGCATCTCGGCCAGCCACGTCCTGCGGGCCGTCGACACCGCCCGCTACGACGTGGTGCCCGTCGGCATCACCCGCGAGGGCCGGTGGCAGCTGGCCGAGGAGGCGGCCGGGCTGCTCCGCGACGGCCGCGCCGCCGAGCTCCCCGAGTCCCTCCGCATGGACGGCACCGGGGCCGACCCGTGGTTCTTCTTCCACCAGGGGCCGGCGTGGTCGACGTGGTCGCCCGACGTGCCGACCGTGGTCCTGCCCATCCTCCACGGCCCCAACGGCGAGGACGGCACGGTGCAGGGCCTGATGGAGGTGGCCGACGTCCCGTACGTCGGTGCCGGCGTGCTGGGGTCGGCGGTCGCCATGGACAAGGCGGCGGCCAAGACCGTGCTCGACGCCCACGGCATCCCGCAGGTGGGCTGGCGGCAGCTGTCGCGGCACGACCTGGCCGACCCCGCCCTGGCCGAGCGGCTCGTGGCCGAGCTGGGGCCGGTGCTGTTCGTGAAGCCCGCCAACATGGGCTCCTCCATCGGGGTCGTGAAGGTCACGGACCCTGCGCAGGTGGTCCCGGCCGTCTCCCACGCGCTCGAGTTCGACGACGTCGTGGTGGTCGAGGAGGGCGCGACCGTCCGGGAGCTCGAGTGCGCCGTGCTCGGCAACGAGGAGCCCCAGGCCTCGGTGGTCGGCGAGATCGTCCCCGCCGCCGACTTCTACGACTTCGACGACAAGTACGCCGACGGCGCGGCGGCCACGGTGATCCCCGCCGACCTGGACCCGCAGGTGGCTGCGGCGGCGCGCGAGCTGGCCCTGCGGACCTACCGGGCGCTGCGGGCCGAGGGCATGGCACGCGTCGACATGTTCCTGGAGGAGCCCGGGCGCGGCCTGCTGGTGAACGAGATCAACACGATCCCCGGGTTCACGCCGATCTCCATGTACCCCAAGCTGTGGGCCGAGTCGGGCCTGGGCTACCCGGAGCTGATCGACGAGCTGGTGGCGCTGGCGCTGGAGCGCCACGCCCGGCGAGCACGGCGGCGCACGACGCGCTAGGCCCCTAGCGGCAGCGCTCCAGCACCCGGTCGCGGCACAGCACCGTGTAGTCGCCCAGGGTCACGACCTTGGTCCAGCCGGGCAGGCCGGCCACGGCGTCGGTGAAGTCGCGCGCCGTCTGGAACACGACGACGTCGGCGTCGGCCCGGGCGAAGGCCTTGCGCCAGTCGGGCTCCATCATGCGCAGCGCCTTGTAGTCGAGCAGCGTGCGGGCGTCGGGGCGGTCGTCCACGTAGGCGTTGGCGTCGGCCCCGTACCGCAGCTCCAGGTAGTTGCCCACGAAGTCCTCGCTGACCACGCGCACGCCGGGGTCGGCCACCAGCCCACGCTCCTCCAGGTAGTCGACGGCGGCGACCGGGTAGGTGTCGAGGCTGTAGCCGTCGGTGGTGACGGCCAGGGTGGCGGCGACCAGGCAGACGGCCACGCCCACGCCGGCCACGGCCGTCGCGGCGCGGCCCGTGGGTACCCGGAGGGTCCCGAGCCCGTCCAGGCCCATGGCGGCGAACGGCACGAGCCCGACGGCGGCCACGGGGACCATCCGCGAGCTGGTCACGCCCATGACGGCCAGCAGCAGCGCCACGACCGCCATCGCCCAGCGGCGGGTGCGCACGCAGCCCCACACTGCGGCCAGCACGAGCGCGGCGAAGGCCCAGCCCACCGGGTCGCCCAGCTCGAGCGGCGCCCACTCCCGGTACGAGCGGATGGCCTCGCGCTCGACCTGGTCGCCGAACTGGCGGGTCGGGAGCACCAGGAGCTCGAACCGGTCCGGGTAGAGCAGGCCGCCCAGCAGGGTGCCGCCGACCGCCGCGGCGCCCAGCTCGAACGCCCGACGGCCCAGCCGCCGGGTGTCCACGGCCTCGGCCACCACGAGCAGCCCCAGCACCAGCAGCCCGTAGAGCCAGGTGCCGTGCACGTTCACCCAGGTCAGGAAGACGGCGACCAGCCACCACGGCGACCGGCGCTCCCGCCAGACCACCACCGTGAGCGCCAGCAGCACGAACCCGGCGACCTGCGGCCGCGCGTTCAGGTAGGGGTCCAGCGCGAAGAGGGCGACGGCCGGCGGGGCGACGACGGCGAGCAGCGTCCGGTCGTCGGGGGTGCCGGCGGCCGCCACGGCCGCTGCCGGCCGGGCGTCGTCGGGCCCGCTCCGTGCGGTCAGGCGCACCAGCAGGAGCCCGAGCACGAAGGCCAGCGCGCCGGCCAGCAGACGGATGCCGGTCGCCCCGACCGTCGCGTCGAGCAGGCCCAGGACCCCGGACCACCACCAGCTGGGCATCGGGAAGCTGGTCCCGGTCCAGAGGAACGGGTTGGACCGCGGGAACTGGCCGTCGACCAGCAGCCGGCCGGTGGCCAGGTGGGTGAAGAAGCTGTTGTCGGCCAGCGGCCGCGAGGCGACGAGGGCCGCCGCGCTGCCGACCAGCACGCCGAGCGCGGTGGTGCCGTGCGGGCGGGGCCACCGGCGGCGGGGACCGGGCCCGGCCGGCGCCTCGGCCTGGCCGGTCGCGGCAGGGACGGTCAGAACGACTCCTGGATCTGCAGCACGGCCGGACCGAGCACCACCAGGAAGAGCGCAGGGAAGATGCAGAACACCATGGGGATCAGCATCTTGACGGGCGCCTTCTGCGCCCGCTCCTCGGCGGCCTGCCGGCGCTTCATGCGCATCTCGTCGGACTGGGAGCGCAGGACCCGCCCGATCGACACGCCGAACGTGTCGGCCTGGATGATGGCGAGCACGAACGCCCGGAGCTCGGGGACGCCGCAGCGCTCGTCCATGGCCCGCATGGCGTCGGCGCGCGACGCACCGGCGCGGGTCTCGCCGAGCATGCGGGCGAACTCGTCGCTCAGCGCACCGGGCACCGAGGCGATCACCCGGTCGAGCGCCTGCTCGAACCCGAGGCCGGCCTCGACCGAGATCACCAGCAGGTCGAGCACGTCGGGCAGCTGCACCTGGATGGCGTGCTGGCGCTCCTCCACCTTGCGGCTGAGCAGCGCGTCGGGCCCGAGCAGGAAGCCCAGGACGAGCAGGCCGGCCACCGCGAGCCGCAGGTTGCCGGTGAAGGGCGTGACGTTGAGCACGACGACGAACAGGAAGGACAGCAGGGCCCCGACCACGGTCACGACCCGCACCGCCAGGAACCGGTCCACCGTCTGGGGCGTGTTGGTCCCGAGCACGGTGAACTTGTCCCGGACCTTGTCGACGTAGCCCGCGGGCGTCAGGCGCCGGCCGATGCCCGAGAGCGTCTGCAGGACCGGGGCCAGCGCCCGCTCCGTGACCGGGGCCAGCAGCTCCTGGTCCCGCGAGTCCTGCGTGACGTGGTCGTCGAGCTGGCGCAGCGCCGCCCGCACCGAGCTGCGCTCGTCGAGGCGCGACATCACCGCCCACGAGGCGGCGGCCGCCGCGACGGCCACGCCCACGACGGCCAGGACCAGCACCGGCGGCACGTCAGACCTCCACCGTGATGATCTTCTTCATCCACGCGAACCCGATCAGCATCGCGACCACCGACAGGCCGAGGAGCGCGTAGCCCAGGCCCGGCGTGAACAGGCGGTTGATGTACTCGGGGTTCATGACCCACATCACGGCGCCCAGGGCCGGGGGCAGGAAGCCCAGGACCATGGCGCTCATGCGGCCCTCGGCGGTCAGGCTGAGCACGTCGCGCCGGAGCCGCTCCCGCTGGGTCATGGTCTCGGAGACCGTCATGAGCAGCTCGGCCAGGTTGCCGCCCACCTCGCGCTGGATGCGGATGGCCATGACCGCCCAGGCGAAGTCCTCGGAGTCCATGCGCTCGGCCACCGACTCGAGCGCGTCCTCGAGCGGGCGTCCCAGACGGCTCTCGGTGACCACGCGACGCAGCTCGCGCCCCATCGGGTCGTCGATCTCGCGGGACACGGCCTCGAACCCCTGGGCGATCGAGTAGCCGGCACGGAGCGTGCCGGAGAGCAGGGCCAGCATGTCGGGCAGCTGGGCCTGGAAGGCCTTCTGGCGCACGCGCACCTTCCGGGCCACGACGGCGTTGGGGACCATGAACGCCAGCGCGGCGCCGACGAGCGCCACCAGCAGGTTCTTGGTCGAGACGAGCGCCAGCATGAAGACCACGAAGATCGCGGCGACCTGCAGGAACAGGGCCTCGGCGGCCCGCAGCGGGATACCTGCGTGCTCGAGCTTGAGCTCGGTGGACTCCAGGATCCCCCGCCGCTCGGCCACCTCGCCGGTGACCTCCACGGCCCGCTTGAGGAGCGCGGTCGAGGTCACGCTGGTGTCACGGTCCTCGTCGTCCTCGGCGGGCTGCTGGTCGTAGGCGCCGAGCCGGTTGCCGAGCGCGTCGGGGTCGGGCACCACCGTGGACAGGACGGCCCACACCAGGAGTGCCACCGCCGCGGCGCCGAGGAGCACCAGCACGAACTTCATGCCGGGCAGGTCGGCGAGCCGGGCGGCCAGGCCGCCGTCGGCCACGACCGGGGCGAGCGCCTCGCTGCCCACCGTCAGCCGGCCGGGCTCGTAGGCGACCTCGGCGGCGGCCGAGTCGCTCCGCAGCGCGAGGGGCACGAGCGTCCCGGGCTCGCCGGCGGCCGGGAGCACCAGGAGGAACCGGTCCTGCACGGCGGTGGCGAGGGCCTGCTCGCCCTTGACGATC
>CAIYXG010000041.1 GCA_903930035.1 uncultured Actinomycetes bacterium
AGGCTACCCGGGCACCCCGGCCGCTCCGGGAACGGCGGGGGCGCTGCTACGTTCGCCGCCGTGGCACGCATCCTCCTCGTCCGGCACGGTCAGTCCGAGTGGAACGCCGACGGGCGGTGGCAGGGGCAGGAGAACCCGCCGCTCACCGAGCTGGGCCTGGCGCAGGCCGCACAGGCGGCCAAGGCGGTCGGTGCCGTGGACGGGATCTACGCGTCGCCCCTCGAGCGCGCGGCGATCACTGCGGCGGTCGTCGCCGAGGAGGTCGGCGTCGGACCGGTCATGACGCTGCCCGACCTGATGGAACGCCACGCGGGCGAGTGGCAGGGACTCACCCGCGACGAGATCGAGGAGGACTGGCCCGGCTACCTGGCCGAGCAGCGGCGTCCTCCCGGCTGGGAGCCCGACGACCAGGTCGAGGCGCGGGCGCTCGCTGCGCTCGAGAAGATGGCGACCGACCACCCGTACGGCGAGGTGTTCGCCGTGAGCCACGCCGGGATCATCTTCGCGGTCGAGCGGTACTTCGGCATGGAGTGGGAGCGGCTCGCCAACCTGAGCGGCCGCTGGCTCGAGCGGGACCCGTCAGGCGGGCCCTGGCGGATCGGCGAGCGGGTCCACCTGCTCACCGTCGAGACCATCCCCGACCAGATCTGAGTCCGGCAGGTCCGTCCCCGGGCCGACGCTGGTCCCCGGGGAGGGCCGGCCGAACCGCTCGGGGTCCACCACGGCACGGATCTCCGCCACGACGGCGTCGCCGGCGCGGCCCTCGGCGTCGATGCGGTCGAGCGAAGCAAGTGCGGCCTCGACCGCCGCCAGGTCGGCCTCGAGCTGAGGGAGCAGGTCGACCTCGGGCGTCACGGGGTGCTGGTCCGGCATGGGGCCGACGCTACCTGCACCACAGACCTACGATCGCCGCCGATGCACGGTCTGCCGCTCCCCCTCCTGCCGGGCCACCAGCTGGCGCTGGTGCTGGCCGAGGTGAGCGCCGGCACGCTCCTGCGCAGCCTGCTGATCGCGCTCGTGGTGGTGACCCCCTACGGCCTGTACCAGCGGGCCAAGGTGCAGCGGGTCCGGGCCGAGGCCGCGGCCGCCCGGGGCGAGGTCGTCGACGCCGCGCCGCCCCCGCCGGACCCGCAGGCCCTCGAGACCGTGGTCGCCGCGCTCGAGGAGCTGGGCCGGACGCTCCCGGCCGACGGCTCGGCCACGGTCGACGTGCCCGACGCACCGACGGTCGACGGCCGCACGGCGCCGGCCGACGTGGTCGAGGTCCTGCTGAACGACGCCGTCCGGCGCTCCGGCCTGCAGGTCGTGGGGCGGGACGCCGCGCAGCTGGTCGTTCGACCGGCCGGGACCGGCGCGGCAGGATGACCCCATGACGTCGCCCACGACCACGCTGACCCAGCAGCCCGCGACCACCACGCTGACCGACGAGGAGACCGAGACCGAGGACGGTCCGGTCGCCCACATCGTCAAGACCAAGCGCGGCGAGGACGCGGCGGCCAAGGTGCTCCAGGCCCGCATCGAGGGCACGCCGCTCGAGGCGCTCTGCGGCCACGTCTGGGTACCGTCCCGGGACCCGAAGCAGCTGCCCGTGTGCGAGCGCTGCAAGGACATCTACGGGATGTACAAGAACTTCAACGACGGCCTCGACGACACCCCGAAGATGTAGTCAGGCCAGCGAGCACAGGTTCCCGTCGACCACCACCGGCGCTCCCACGAGCCCGGTGGTGGTCACGCGTCCGGCCAGCGCCGCGTCCTCCGAGGTGCCGACCCAGCGGGTGCCGTCGGCCAGGTCGGCCAGCACGTAGGTGCGGAACGGCGTGACGGTCGCGGTGGCCACGGTGGCCTGGCCACGGTGCTCGCCCGTGACGGGCACCGTGGGCGTGGCCGCCTGGGCTGCGGGACCGACGTCGTCGTGCAGCAGGTCGCCCGGGCGGGTGGACCACACCGCCAGCGCACCGCGGGTCAGCAGGCCCGACACCGTGGTCACGGCGCCCAGCGGGTCGTCCGCGGCCGACGACCGGAGTGCGCCCACCACGGCCGCGGTGGACAGGTACGTGTAGTTGTTGAACGGCCCGCCGGCGAACGCCATGCCGCCGGTGACCGTGGGCGTGCCGCCGGGGTCCAGGCCCAGCTCGCGCTGCTGGACGCGCACGGCGGCAGGGAAGCAGCTGTAGAGGTCAACGGCGTCCCAGTCCGACGGCAGGCGACCCAGGTGCGCCGCAGCGGTCTGGCCGAGCACCTGCATGGTCGGCCAGCGGTGCAGCTCGGCCCGACGGCTGAGCGACAGCCCCAGCGAGCACGACAGCGACGCCCGCGGGAACACCCAGCGGTCCTCGGGCACGCCGGCCGCTCGGGCGGTCTCGACCGAGCACAGCAGGACCGCGGCGGCCTGGTCCACGTTCCACTGGGTGCTGTGCCACTTGGCGTAGGGGTGGGCGAGCTGGTCGTCGTTGCGGTTGCCGACGAACGCGGCGAGCGGGTTGGTGCGGGCCACGTCCTCGAACCGGGACCACAGGGCGTCGACCTCCGCGACGGTCTGCGCCGGGGTGCGCCCCTCGGCATGGCTCAGCGCCGCCTCGATGCAGGCGTAGTGCTCGACCGCGGCCCACATGCCGGCGTCGATCTCGGGCTGGGCCATGAGCTCGGCGTCGGTGCGCAACGGTTCGTCGGGGGTGCCCGTCGGCGGCAGGGGGAACTCGCCGCCCGCCCTGCGCACGCGGGACCGGCTGGCCCGCGTCTCGCCACCCACCACCAGCGCGGCGTCGAGCTGGCCGGCACGGATGCGCTCGAGCGCCAGGTGCACGGGCGCGTGCTGGGTGACGCCGACGTGCACGAGCGCGGTGCGGGCCGGGGCACCCACCACGTCGGCCACCGTGCGGCCCGGGTCGTCCACGGGCTCGGACCCCTCCGGTACCGCCACCCAGCCCACACGGCGCAGCAGGTCCGGGGCGCCGGCATCGTCGGCCGCGGCGCGGGCCGCGGCCACCATGAGCTGCTCGGGGGTGACCGGGTCGGCCAGACCGGCTGACGCCGCGTCCACGGCCGCCACGCCGACCAGGACGGGGGTGCGGGGGTCCAGCGCCATACGGGCAGTCTGCCCTAGCCCGCCTCCGGCTCGAACCGGTAGCCGGCGCCGCGCATGGTGCGGATCCACCGCGAGGTCGACGGGTCGCAACCGAGCTTCCGACGGATGCGCCGCACGTGCTCGCTCACCGTGCCGAGCGACTGCCACTCGGCGCGTGAGCCCCACACCTGCTCCAGCAGCTGCTCGCGCGAGAACACGCGGCGCGGCTGGGCCGACATGAACGACAGCAGCTCGAACTCGCGGGCGGTGAGCGACACGGTCCGGCCGTCGAGGCGCACCTCCTTGGCCGGGAGGTCCACCTCCATCGCCCCGAAGCGCCGCACCTGCTCGGGGGCCGGCGGAGCGGGGTGCCCGCGGCGGAGCGCGGCGCGCAGCCGGGCGACCAGCTCGCGGGGCGGCACGGGCCGGGCGACGTAGTCGTCGGCACCCAGCTCCAGGGCGGTCACGCAGTCCAGCTCGTCGGCCGACTCGCCGACCGCGACCACCACCAGGTGCGGCCGCGCCTGCAGCTCGCGCAGCACGTCGAACCCGCTGCGGTCGGGCAGGCGCAGGTCGAGCACCACGGCGTCGGTCGGCGAGGACGCCACCAGCTGGAGCACCCGCTCGGCGGTGGAGGTCTCCGTCACGGAGAACCCGTGGTGGCCGAGCGAGTCCACCACTGCGGCCCGGTCGGCCACGCGGTCGTCGGCCACCAGCACCCGGGGCCGCGCCGCCGGGGTCGCTCGGGGTGCAGGCGCAGTGGTGCGTGCCGTCATCGGTCCTCCTCGGTGGTCCGCCACGGTGGTCCGGACCAACTAGTTCGTTGTGCAACGAATAGTAGTGGAGTTGATCGTCCGGCGACGGGCCGGTGACGGACGGACGGTTCCATCGGTCCCTGCCAGCACGGGACACCACCCGCCACCACGACCCCCCAAGGAGCAGCCATGCGCACGCCGAGCCTGACGGACATCTTCCGCCCCGAACCGTTCCGCTCCGAGACCGGCCGCACCGGGTCCGTCCGCCGGCGGCTCCCCGACCTGTGGTGGATGCCGCTCGACGGCGACACGTTCCTGTGCGTCGACGAGGTGGTCGAGGACGGCACGCTCACCCTGCGGGTCGACGCCCCCGGGATCGACCCGGCCGCCGACGTCGACCTGCGGCTCGTGGACCACCAGCTGGACCTGCGGGTCACCCGCCAGGAGCGCACCGAGTCGGGCGACGCCGCCCACCGCCACTCCGAGATCCGCTACGGGACCTTCCGACGGTCCCTGCCGGTCCCCAAGGGCACCACCGCCGACGACGTCGCCGCGGAGTACCACGACGGGGTCCTGGAGATCCGCGTGCCGGCCGGCGAGCAGGCCCGCGCCGAGAAGATCGCGATCGAGGCGAAGTGACCGCGGCAGGGGGGAGCGCGCCGACCGCGCACGGGCTCACCGTCGGCCTGGTGGGACCGGTCCCGCCACGCCGGACGAGCCTGGCCGAGGAGACCGCCTGGATGGCGGCACAGCTCGCGGGCCGGGGGGCCGACGTGCGCCTGGTGGCCGTCACCGACCCGCTCGACGACGGCACGGGGCCGCTCCTGCTCGACGGGGTGCGGACTGCCGCAGAGTGGCGCGCCGGCACCGAGGGGGCCGAGCGGGCCGCACTGCGCGTGCTGGGCGACGCCGACGTCGTGGTCGTGCAGCACCAGCCCGCCCGTGACGGGAACGGCGGGCTGCACGGTCCCGACGACTCGGCCGGCTCGCCGCTGGTGCGGTTCCTGCAGCGCTGTCCGGCACCGACGGTCCTGGTCCTGCACGACGTCCCGTCGGCGACCGACCCCGGCGGCCGCGACGAGATCGGCCGGCTGGCACGGCTGGCCGACGTCGTCGTGGTCCAGAGCGAGGTCGCCCGCCGTCGCACGCTCGCCGCCGCCGGCGAGGTCGACGGGCTCCATGTCGTCCCCCGGGCCGCG
Organism: uncultured Actinomycetes bacterium; assembly: GCA_903930035.1. Taxonomy (GTDB): domain Bacteria; phylum Actinomycetota; class Acidimicrobiia; order Acidimicrobiales; family Microtrichaceae; genus CAJANQ01. The sequence goes on from CAIYXG010000041.1 coordinate 5,019, forward strand.
GTCCTCGGCGCTCCCACCGCCACTCCGCACAGCGGCACGCCGCGGCCCGGGCGGACACCTCGTGACGGGAACCCCAGCGTGCTCACCTTCGGGTTCCTCGACCCCGACAAGGCCATCGAGGACGCCGTCGTCGCCGTCGCCGACCTCGACGACCTGTCGGCGCCCGTGCGCTACCAGGTGTGCGGGCCCACGGCGTCGGGCGTCCTGGAGCTCGAGGGCGAGCACTACCGCTCGGGACTGCGGATCCTGGCGAAGGCGCTGAAGGTCGAGGACCGGGTCCAGATCCTGGACGGCTACCGGTCGGCGGCGGCGCTGGCCGCGCAGCTGCACCGTGCCGACGCCGTGGTTCTGCCCTACCAGTCGCACGACACGACGTCGTCGGCCGCGCTCGTCGAGGCGCTCGCCGCCGGCCGGCCGGTGGTCGCCACGGCGTTCCCGCACGCGGTCGAGCTGCTGTCCGACGGCGCCGGGATCCTGGTGGCGCCGGGCGACCGCGCCGCCATGACCAGCGCCATCCGCACGGTCCTGGCCCGGCCCCGCACCGCGTCCTCGATGAGCGCACGGGCGGCCGAGGTGGGCCGGCAGTTCCACCCCGACCGGGTGATGGAGGCCTACCTGGAACTGCTCGAGGGCGTGCAGCAGCAGGTCGACCTGCGCCGCACCACGCCGCCCCGCCACGCCGCGCTGCCCGGCGCCGAGACCGAGCCGCTCACCGCCTGAGCGACCCGTTCGTCGTCCGGGTGGTCCGTCCCGCACTGCACCAGTTCCCTGTCGCCCCGGGGGATCAGGTGCCGGTGTCGGGACGGGCCACCTGGGCGGCACACCCCGCCGGCAGTCCCTCGGCCACCACGTGCGGCTCGCCCACGCCCCAGGCGCCGCCGACCGTCTCGACGTGCAGCGCGCCGACCGGCGTGCGCGCCAGCCGCAGCCGGGTGCAGCCGTCCGGCAGCACCGGGTCCAGCCGGACCACGCCGTGCGGGACGTCGGGCTCCAGCCCCAGGAGCGTGCGCAGCACGAGCAGCGGGGAGGCCGCCGCCCACGCCTGGGGCAGGCACGACGTCGGGTAGACGGCGGGAGTGGGCAGCTCGTCGCGCGCCACCCCGGCCAGCAGCTCCGGCAGCCGGCCGCCGAAGTGGTCCGACACTCCGAGCAGGTCCTCCACGAGCGTCACCGCGTGGGTGGCGAACCCGGCGCGGCGGAGCCGCCAGGCGACGAACGCCGTGTCGTGCGGCCAGACGCTGCCGCAGTGGTAGCTCACGGGGTCGTAGGCCCCCATCGTCGACGCCATGGTCCGGACCCCCCAGCCCGACCGCAGGGGCGAGGACAGCAGGTGCTCGGCCACGTCGGCCTCCTGCTCGGGAGCGAGCAGCCCCCAGCCCAGGCAGTGGCCCATGTTGGACGTGACCGTGCGGACCTGCCGCTTGACGCCGTCGAGGGCGAAGGCCACGTGGCCGGGCCGGCCCGGCTCGCCCTCCACCCAGAAGTCCCGCCGGAACGACTGGGCCAGCTGGTCGGCGCGGTCGCGCCAACGTGCGGCGGTCGGCAGGTCGCCCCGGTGCTCGGCGATCTCGGCCCGGGCCGTGTAGGCGGCGTGGCAGTAGGCCTGGACCTCGCACAGCGCGGTCGGCCCCTCGACGAACGTGCCGTCGGGGTGGCGCAGCGCGTCCCACGCGTCCTTCCAGCCCTGGTTGGCCAGGCCGTGGGGCGTGGCGCGCTCGTACTCGACGTACCCGTCGCCGTCGCGGTCGCCGATGTCCACGATCCACTCGAGGGCCAGGTCGGCCGCCGGGAGCAGCTCGTCGACCACCTCGTCCGCGACGCCCCACCGGTGGAGCTCGCCGAGCAGCACCACGAACAGCGGGGTGGCGTCCACCGTCCCGAAGTACACGGTGCCCTCGGCCATGGAGAACGACGGCCGGTCGTGGAAGCGGATCTCGTGCAGGACCCGGCCGGGCTCCTCCTCGGTCTCGGCCACCCGCGCGCGGCCCTGCAGCCGGGCCAGCGTGCGCAGGACCCCGACGGCCAGGGTCGTGTCGACCACCATGCACATGAGCGAGGTCAGCAGGGCGTCGCGTCCGAACAGCGTCATGAACCACGGCGCGCCCGCCGCCACGACCGGGTCGTGCGGGTAGGCGGGGTCGGCGAGCAGGAGCGCCCGCAGGTCGGCGCCGCCGCGCCGGACGGCCCGGCCGAGGGTGGAGTGGTCGGTCTCCAGGTCCGCCACCAGGTCCGGGACCACGGCGACCCCCCGCTCGTGCGGGGGCTCGGGCTCACCGCCGCAGTGCGGGCGCGGCTCGATCGTCGCACCGTCGACGCCCACCCGCACCGAGACCGTCAGCGACCACTCCGCGCGCGGGGCCAGCTCCACGACCCACGACAGCCGGCCGGGCGACGACGCCGCCGGCTGGGACACGGTGACCCAGGTCTCGAGCTCCATGCCGTCACGACGGGCCGAGAAGTGCATGCCGTCGGCGTCGAACGTGTGCACCGACGGACCCCGCCGGTGCACCCGGCGCTCCTTGACGGCGAACATGTCGGCAAAGTCGGCGTCGACCTCCAGCTCGACGTGGTGGGTCCGGTGCACGGGGTCGTGGCTGCGCACCACGACCTCCTCCCGCAGGCCCCGGCCGACGGTCCGGCGGCGGAACACCAGGAGCCGACCCTCGCCGCGGTCGGCCTCGGGCACCGACTCGGGGCGGCCCACGAAGGCGGCGCCCGACGGGTCCTCCGAGGACACGCCGAGCGACTCGACCGGTCGGCCGTCCACCGTCAGCCGCAGCTCGGACAGGAACCGGTTGTCGAACACGAAGAGCCCGTGCGACGACGCGCGGAGGACGTCGCCGTTGGCGCTCGAGAGGCAGAACGACTGCTCGTCGACGACCGTGACGGCGCCCTCGGCCCCGACGCGGGCGATCTCGCCCGAGTAGGTCCACTGCCCGGTGCCGCTCATAGCCGCACGGTGGTAGGGGCGCCCGGGCGCACGGCCGGGACGAGCCGCTCGAAGAGCCGGTCGTAGGCGGCCACCATCCGGGACGCGCTGAACCGTTGCTCGACCGCCGCACGGCAGTCGGCGGGCGAGAGCGTGGCCAGCCGGTCGACGGCCGCGACCGACCCGCCCACGCGGTCGTCCGGGTCGACCAGGAACCCGGTCCGTCCGTCGTCGACCACCTCGGGGACGGACCCGCGGCGGGTGGCCACGACCGGCGTGCCGCACGCGAGCGACTCGATCATCACGAGCCCGAACGGCTCGTCCCAGTCGATGGGGAAGAGCAGCCCCCGGGCGCGCCCCAAGGCGTCGACCTTGACCGCGTGGTCGGCGTTGTGGACCACGTCGACCGTGTCGGTCAGCCGGCGCGACAGCACGTGCTCCCAGTAGTGCTGCTCGTCAGGCTCGCCGACCTTGATGAGCATGGTGAGCGGCAGCCCGGCGCGGGCGGCGACCTCGATGGCCTCGACCGGACCCTTGTCGGGGCTGGCACGGCCCACCCAGACGAGCCGGTCCTCCTTGTCCGGGACCAGCGGGAAGTCCGACAGGTCCAGGCCGTGGTGGATGACGCCGGCCATGGGGACGTCGGGCCCGGCGACCGCCTGGGCGTGGCTGATGGCGACCAGGTGCACCGAGTCCGCGAGCCGGCGGAACAGCCGGACGGTCTGGGGCGTCCACGACTGGTGCAGGGTGTGGACGACCGGGACGCGGCCGAGCAGCGCGCCGACCGCCGGACCCATCTCGGTGTGGTCGTGGACCACGTCGAACTCCTCGGCCCGGCGGTAGGCGTCCAGCACGTGCGTGGTCTCGTCCCACACGTTGCCCAGCTCGTCCGGCCGCGGCGGCACCTCGAGCGGGCTCACCAGCCGGGCGCCGGTGCTCGACCCGCCCGAGGCGAAGAGGGTCACCTCGTGGCCGCGGGCCAGGAGCCCCTCGGCCAGGAGCGAGACCACCCGCTCGGTGCCGCCGTAGCGCGCGGGGGGCACCGTCAGCCAGGGCGGTGCGATCTGCGCGATGCGCATGTCGTCTCCTCGTGCCCCGGGAGGTGGTACCGACCGCGGGTCCCCGCCAGTCAGTTGTGGGCGCAAGAATAGTCCGGCGGGGCGGGCGCCGCCCGGCCGGGACGGGGTGACCACGCCGGGGCCGTCGTCTCGGTCAGACTTGCGCCGTGCACCGCCGTCGCCTCCGCCCCGTGCTGCTGCTCACGCTCGCTGCAACCCTGGCCGCCGGCTGCAGCTCCTCCTCGGAGCCGGCGGTGTCCGACGCCGAGCCCTACAAGGTGACCGTGGCCGGCGACTCCATCTCCTTCGGCCTCGGGGCGGCCGTGCGCGAGCAGGTGGCGGCCCGGCCCAACGCCGAGACCAAGGTGATCGGCGTGGGCGGCACGGGCCTGGCCCGGCCCGACAACGTCGACTGGCCCAGCCGGCTCGAGACGCTCGCCACGGACTTCCCGCCCAAGGTCCTGCTGCTGTCGCTCGGGTCCAACGACGCCCAGGACCTGACCGACGCGGACGGCGACACCGTCGCCACGTTCGCCCCCGCCGACACCGCCGACGGCGCGGCGTGGGACGCCGAGTACTCCACGCGGCTGGGCCGGACGTTCGACGCGTTCAAGGACTCGGGCGCCACCGTGCTGTGGGTGGGCCACGTCCGGACCGGGAAGGACCGCGTCGGACTGACGAACCGCCGCATCCACCGTCTGGCCGAGGCCGCGGCCGCGGACCGGCCGTGGGTCCGGACCGCCGACCTGGCCGTACTGCTGGGCTCCGGCGAGGAGGTCGCCACCGACTGCCTCCTCGACGACGGGCTGCACCTGAAGGTGTCGTGCTACGAGGAGGCGGCCCGGCAGCTGAACGCCCTCATGCCGCCCCAGGGCCTGTAGGCCGGCGCCTGGGCGCCGCTAGCGGTCGGTCGGTGCGGGCCGGCCGGCGGCGATGCGCCGCTCGGCGAGCGCCAGCGAGGGGGACTGAGGGCCGAGCGCCCAGCCCAGGACCCCCATGAGGGTCTGGGCCGACGGCTTGACCGCCACGGCGTCGAACACGCCCGCAGAGATGCCCTCGACGCGGTCGGCGGCGCCCTGCAGCACCCTGCCCGTGCCGGCGCCCACGGGTCCCAGCCGGTCGAGCGCCGAGAACGGCACCGGCGTCGCCAGGCCCAGCATCCGGCGCTGGCGGACCGGGACCAGCCCCACCGCCGCCGCCGACAGGACGCTGTAGACGGGCAGCGTCGTGCGGGGCATCGGCGGCAGCATGACGAAGCGCACGGCCTCGAGCGTCTCGGGGATCCGGGTCTGCTCGGGGTGCGTGAGGATCCAGCGCTCCAGGTCGGCCCGGGTGCGCGGCACCAGCCGGGGGTCCTCGACGCCGAAGAGCGCCAGCACCCGCGACTGCTCCTCGACGTAACGGTCGGCGTCGGCCTCGTGGAGCGGCTCGCTGCCGTACCGCTCGTAGGCGCGCAGGAACGAGTCGATCTCGACGTTGTGGACCCACGCCAGCGTGGCCGGGTCGGACGCCGAGTAGTGCCGCCCGTCCGCGGCGGTGCCCTCGACCACCCGGTGCACGGCCTGGACCATCGCCACCATCTGCTCGGCCTCGGGGACCGAGCCGAAGGTGGTCACGCCCACGTAGGCGCCGGTACGGGCCAGGCGGCCGAGGGGGTCCTCACGGAAGTTGGAGTGCCGTGCCACACCGGTCATCGCCAGCGGGTGGAGGGCCTGCACCAGGAGCGCCCGGATGCCGCCCACCAGCATGGACAGGTCGGAGTGGACGCGCCAGGTGATGGAGCCGGGACCGTGCAGGCCCGGGTCGCCCGGGTGGTCGAACTCGGTGACGGCCGCGGGGTCGACCCCGCCCTGGCCGTCGGTCAGCAGGCCGACGACCGCAGCGCCGAGCCGCTCGCGCGACCCGTCGAGGCCCGGGACCGCGTGCAGGGCCCCGGTGACGAGGCGGCGCGTGGGACGGCCGGTGGTCATGGGGCGAGGCTAGGCCGCGGCCCGGGTCCGGCGAAGGAGCGGGTCGGCGGCGCCGAGCACGCGGTCGGCGGTCCGCATGGTGAACCCGCCCGCCCCCGGGGTGGACGAGTCGACCAGGTTGCCCATGACCTGGAGCGTGATGCTGGCCACGCCCTGGGTCCCGACGGCGAACCGCAGCCCGGTCCGCAGGATCCACGGGTGCCCGATGAGGAAGGAGAACCG
>CAIYXG010000042.1 GCA_903930035.1 uncultured Actinomycetes bacterium
ATCCACGAGGAGGGCCTCGAGGGCGAGCCGTCGGGCGAGGAGCCCGGCGAGGCCCCCGCCGGGGACCTGCCGCTCGGCGACCTCGAGGCGCTGCGCGGCGTCGTGAAGTTCCCGGTGCGCATCAAGTGCGCCACCCTCAGCTGGAACACGCTCGCCCAGAACCTGGACGAGTCGCTCGCCGGCTAGGCCCGACGGGTCAGGCCGGGGCGTCGTCCCAGGCGAACCGGAGCGCCAGCGGCAGGTGGTCGCTGAGGTCCTCGCCCTGCGGGCCCAGGAAGTCGGCCTGGGGGTAGGTGTGCGACAGGACCGTCAGGTCCACGCCGCCGCCGTCGCGGTAGGCCGCCTTGTCGATCGACGCCGGGTCGTCGCACCCGACCTCGATGCACGTGTCGGTCAGTCCGGTCGCGGCCAGGAACCCCTGCCAGATCTGGTTGTCGGCGTCGCCGTAGGCCTCGGGCCGCGCCCCCGTCACGTGCAGGTTGGTGTCGCCCGCCACGACCACGGCACGCCCGGCGCTGCGGGCGTTGATGTACGCCGCCAGCTGCAGGTAGTCCTGCACCTGCAGCGCCTGGTCCTGCGGGTCGCTGCCGGCCTCGGCGTGCAGGTTGTAGACGTCGACCGTGCGGCCGTCGGCCAGGGTCATGGTCGACACCGAGAAGCCCTTCATGGCCAGGCAGTCCGCCGCACCGGGGCCGACGATCCCGCCGAAGCAGTCCGTCCACGGGACGCGCACCGGCTCGGTGAACGGGTAGCGCGACAGCGTGCCGAGCCCGTCGCCCACCAGGAGCGGCCGCTGCGAGGGGTCGACCCCCACGGCGAACGGGCCCGGGTGCTGGCCCGACCGGTACGGATGGGTCACGTCCTTCCGGAGGCGCCCGAAGTAGTTGGCAAAGTCGAGCGCCCCGGCGATGGGCTGCCACCAGTCGAAGTTCTCCTGGGTCAGCACCACGTCGTAGGCGTTGAGCCGCGGGCTGATGAGCGGCAGGTGCAGGCCCGGGTTGGCCTTGGAGAACTCCTGGGGCAGGCCCGCCACGTTGTAGCTGAGCATCGAGAACTCGCCGGGGGCGCCCGGCAGGGGGACGAGCGTCGTGGTGGCGGGCGCACCGCCGGTGCCGGGCGGGTTGGTGCAGGCCGCCAGGGTCCCGCTCACCGCTGCCACCACTGCGAGCAGGGCCAGGCCCCGCCGCACACCTCCACCTGAACGCCGCATGGACGGCAGGTTACGGACGGTCGACCTGGTTGACCAGCGCGGACATCCGCGTGGCCAGCTCGACGTCCAGCCCGGTCAGGCCGCCCCGGTCGTGGGTCCACAGGTCCACGGTCACCCGGTTCCAGACGTTCGACCAGTCCGGGTGGTGGTCGAGCTCCTCGGCCACGGGGGCCACGGCGGCCATGAAGGCGAACGCCGCGGCGAAGTCGGCGAAGGTCAGCTCGGCGTGCAGCCGGCCCTCGACCAGCGACCAGTCCGGCAGGTCGGCCAGCGCGGCGGCGACCTGGTCGTCGGTCAGCAGGTCGCGGCGGCCCACGGCGCTAGAGGGTGCCGCCGGCGAAGAACGGGTCGTCCACCACCGGGCGCGACGGCGCGGCCTCGGGCTCGGACAGGTGCGCCCACTCGGCGTAGCCGGACTCCTCCAGCTCGGTCGCCAGCTCGGGGCCGCCGGTGCGCTGGACCCTGCCCGCCGCGAACACGTGCACCACGTCGGGGTGCAGCTCGGTGAGCAGCCGGTTGTAGTGGGTGATGACGAGCGCCCCGAGCGGCGGGCCGCCGTCGAACCCGTCGTTGGTCGCCTGCTCGATCCGGCGGGCGACGTCGCGCAGCGCGTCCACGTCCAGGCCCGAGTCCAGCTCGTCGAGGACCGCGATCCGCGGCTGGAGGACGGCCAGCTGCACGGTCTCGTTGCGCTTCTTCTCGCCGCCCGAGAGGTCGACGTTCATGGCCCGGTCCAGCAGTGCGGCGCTGAGGCCGATGCGCTCGGCCTCCTCCGCCACGAGCGACTCCAGGTCCGCGGTGCTGCGCCCGGCGGCGACGAGCGCCTCGGACAGCACGTCGCGCACGGCCACGCCCGGCACCTCAGTCGGGTACTGCTGGGCCAGGAAGAGCCCGGCCTGCGCCCGCTCCCACGTGGGGAGCGACAGCAGGTCCGCCCCGTCGAGCGTCACCGAGCCGCCGGTCACCTGGTAGCCGGGACGGCCCATGAGCACGTGGGACAGCGTGGACTTGCCCGAGCCGTTCGGGCCCATCACGGCGTGCACCTCGCCCGAGCGGACCGTCAGGGTCACGCCGTGCAGGATCGGGGTGCCGGCGACGGACGCCTGCAGGTCCTCGATGACGAGCTCGGTCATGCGGCACCTCCGCCGGGGGCCTCGTCGGCCGGGTCGTCGAGCGTGAGCAGCACGTCGCCGTCACGGACCACCACCGTGTAGGCCGGGACCGGCCGCACGGCGGGCAGGGTCAGCGCCGCGCCGGTCTGCAGGTCGAACGCGCTGCCGTGCTGGGGGCACTCGAGCGTGCACTCGTCGGCGTCCACGTCGCCGTCCGAGAGCGACACGTCGGCGTGGCTGCAGCGGTCGCCGATGGCGTAGACGTCGTCGCCCAGGCGCACCACTGCGATCCGGCGGCCCTCCAGGTCGAATCGCCGGGCCTCGCCGTCGGCCAGGTCGTCGAGCGCGGCGATGCGCACCTCGGCGCTCACCGGTCCGCACCTCCCGCCACGGGCACCTGGCGGTCGAGCCGGACGGCCAGACGGTCGCGGACGGCCGCGGCGGCGTCCGGCACCGGCCAGGCGTCGAGCACCTCGTCGAAGAACCCGGCCACGATCAGCCGCTCGGCCACCGGCGTCGGCACGCCGCGGCTCTCCAGGTAGAACTGCTGGTCCTCGTCGACCGGCCCCACCGTGGAGGCGTGGCTGCAGCGGACGTCGTTGTGCTCGATCTCCAGGTTGGGCACCGACTCGGCCCAGGCGTGCTCGCTGAGCTTCAGGTTGCGGTTGGTCTGGAAGGCGTTGGTGCCGGCGGCCTCGTGGCCGATGCGGATGAGGCCCGTGTAGACGGAGTGCGCCGTGTCGGCCACCGCACCCTTGAACAGCAGGTTGGAGGTGGAGTGCGGGGCCTCGTGGGTCTGGAAGGTGCGCAGGTCGACCATCTGGCTGCCCTCGCCGAAGTAGATGCTCGAGAGGTTGCCGGTGGCGCCCTTGCCCGCCAGGTGGCAGTCGGTGCGCAGCCGGGCGTACTCGCCGCCAAGTGCCGCGACCCCGGCGTCGAGGGTGGCCTCCTGGCCGACGGACGTGCTGAGCGTGCCGACCTGCCAGACCCGGGGGCCCAGGTCCTGCAGCACCGAGTAGCGGACCCGGGCCGCCGGGCCGACCAGGACCTCGGTGACGGGCACGACCAGTGCGGCCACGTCGGACGAGACCTGCACCTCGACCACGGTGACCGACGAGTTGGCGCCGGCCCGGACGACCAGCCGCGGTGCCACGGTGGCGCCGTCGGTGACGGTCTGCGAGAGCACGACGACCGGTCCGGGGACGTCGGCGTTGGCGGGCACGTCCACCACGACCGGCGAGCCGGCGAGCGACGAGTTGAGGGCGGCGAACTGGTCGGTCGGCTCGGCCATGACGGCGCCCGGCTGGACGGCGTCGGGCAGGTCGGCCGCAGTCCCCACGCGCAGTCCTGCGGCCACGGCGTCGGTGTCCACCGACATGCCCACCACGAACCCGTCGACCACCTCCACCAGGGCGGCGGTGCGGCCCAGTCCGGCCAGGACGTCGGACAGGTCGGCGGCGGCCTCGCCCGCGGCGGCGGGGACGGTCCAGCGGGCCAGGTCCAGGTCGCCAATACGGCTGTAGCGCCACTCCTCGTCAGTGGTCGACGGGGCGGCCACGTCGAGCGCGTCGACGACGGACTTCAGCGTGCGGGGGGTCTCAGGCACGCCCGCAAGTTACCACTACGCACGTAGGAGAAACCCAGTCGGCGGGCCGGCTGTCACGGTGACGGGTCAGTCACCCTTGCGGAACCGGCCGAGCAGGCCCTTGCCCCACTTGGCGCCCTTGCCGAGCGGGCTGCCGGCACGACGGGCCGCGGCGGCCTGCTCGGCGTCCACCTCGGCCTTGGTGCGGGTGACCGCTGCGTTCACGATGTCCTCAGCCTCGTCGAGCAGGGCCGCGATGGAGGGGTCCTCCCCCAGCCCTTCCGGCTCCGGCGGCACCGGCGGCGTCACCAGCGAACCGTGCTGCCAGTTCACGTCGGCCAGGCGCGGCTGGTACGCCGGGCAGTCCTCCGGGCACCGCCACGGGGCCTCGGGCGCCAGGTCCAG
>CAIYXG010000043.1 GCA_903930035.1 uncultured Actinomycetes bacterium
CGACGGTCTCGGGCGGCGGCACGGCGCCGTCCCTGCCCGGCACCGGGCCGACCGGGTCGCGGACCTTCCCCGGCCCGGGGCGCTACTCGGTCAGCCTGACGGTCACCGACACCAACAACGGCCAGACCACGACCACCCGCCAGGTCCGGGTCAACACCGCCCCCGTCGTGAGCCTGGACGGCACCCCGCCCTACAGCTGCCTGCGCCAGCCCACGCCGTCCTCGCCGCCCTCGTGCACCATCACCGCCACGGGCACCGACGCCGACGGTGACGCCATTACCGGCTACACCTGGGAGTTCCTGGACGCCGGCGGCAACCGGATCGGCAGCCTGGTCACCACGCCGACGGGCTCGGTGAGCCCGGTCTTCACGGCGACCGGGAACGGCACCGTGCGGGTGTTCGCGACCGACGCCAACGCAGGCCAGTCGTCGACCGCCTCGGCCGCCTTCACCGTGGCCAACCAGGCCCCGACCGTGAGCGTGGCCACCACGCCCTCGCCGGCGGTCATCACCCCGACCAACGCCGGCGCCCCGCAGTTCGTGACCCTGACCGCCACGGCCGCTGACCCCGACGGCGGCACGCTGTCCTACGCCTGGTCGGTGGTCAGCTCGGGCGGCTCGCAGGTCCTGACCGGGTCCGGGGAGTCCATCCAGGTGGGCCCGGGCGCCACCTCGCCGCTCCCGGCCGGCCGCTACAACGTCACCGTGACCGTCTCGGACGGCCAGGGCGGGTCGACCACGTCGTCGGTCGTGCCGGTCGTCGTCAACACGGCGCCCACCGCGACCGCCACCGCCACCCCGTCGGTGGTGAACGACGGGACGCCGCCGCAGGTGACGTTCGACGGCTCGGCCTCCACCGACCCCGACGGCGGCTCGATCGTCAGCTACGCCTGGACCATCACCGGGCCGGGCGGGTTCTCGACCACCGCCACCGGTGCCACGCCGGCCGCCGTGACGCTCGGGTCGTGCGGCTCGGCCAACCCCTGCAACTTCGTGGCCACCCTCACCGTGACCGACAACGAGGGCGGCGTGGGCAGCACCACCCTGGTGGTGAAGCGCAACAAGCTGCCGGTGCCCGGGGCCACGCTGACCCCGGCCCCGCAGACCACGCCGGCCACCCCGGCCTGCACGCTCGCCCCGGCCGCGACCTGCGTGGCCAACCCGCCCGGCGACCTGCGCGTGGACGGCTCGTCGAGCACCGACCCCGACGGCTCCCTGGTGACCTACACGTGGCGGCTCTTCGACGCCGCTGCGCTGGCGTCCAACCCGGCCGTGGCCCCGGTCCAGACCCTGACCGGCCAGACCGCCGACTTCGCCCGGCCGGCCGGCGGCCTCTACGTGGTCGAGCTGACCGTCACCGACGACAGCGGCGCCTCGTCCACCCTGCGCGGCAACGTGAACGTGAACCGGGCGCCCACCGTCTCGCTCGACGGCCCCGCCACGCTGCTCGTGGACCGGCAGGCGCCCTACAACTTCACCGCCACGGCGTCGGACCCCGACGGCGAGACGCTGACCGGCTACCAGTGGACCTACACCTCGGGGGCCACCGTGCTGGCGACCGAGACCACCACCGACCCCAGCTCGGTCCAGGTGTTCAACCTCCTGGTGCCCAACGGGACCGTCACGCTCAGGGTGACCGACCCGTCCGGTGCGTCGACCACGGTGACCAAGCCGTTCGAGGTGCGCAACCAGGTGCCGCGCGCCGTGCTCAACCAGGACCCGACCGACTCGGTCGGGACGCCGGGCTTCACCGCCACGTTCTCGTCGAGCTCGGTCGACAACGACGGCCAGCTGCTGACCGCCACGCTGCAGGTCTGCCCCGACCCGGCCGGTGGCCCGGGCTGTGCGTCGTTCGACCTGCTCACCGCCTCGGCCACGGTGTCGTTCCCCGACTTCGGCATCTACACGCTGAACTTCTCGGTGACCGACGACGACGGCGCCACCGGCACGCTCTCGCCGGTCCCGACGGTCAAGATCAACCGTCCGCCGACGGCCGTCATCGCCAACGCCGGGTCGCTCACCGTGCCGGTCGGCGTCAACCTCAACCTGGACGGCACGGGGTCGTCCGACCCTGACGGGTCGATCGCCCAGTACCTCTGGGTGTTCGAGAGCGGCCCCGCCACCCCGCCGCCGGGGTCCGGCGCCACCTTCGTGCAGCAGTTCTCGGTGGCCGGCACCTACACGGTCCGGCTCATCGTGTTCGACGACTCGGGCGTCTCCGCCGAGACCACCGCCGACATCGTGGTGACGCCATGACCTGGGTGGCACGGCTGCACGCCCGACGGGCCGGGCGGACCCAGGAAGGGTTCGCGCTCGCCACGACGATCGCCATCCTGCTGGTGACGTCCATGCTCATCACCGCGCTGCTGGGGCTGTCGTTCGCCACCTCGGAGTACGCCGCCGGGCAGATCCGCCGCGACAAGGAGTCCCGCGCCGCGGAGGCCGCCCTCGAGCCGGCCGCGGCCATCCTGGCCCGTTCCAACCCGCCCTGCGGGCCGCTCGACAGCGCCTCGTGCGCCAGCAGCCCCGACCTGAAGGGCATCCTGCGCGGGCAGGTCTACGACAAGTCCGTGCTGACCGACCCGTCCTCGGGCGTGACCGTCGCCTACGACGACGCCTGCAACTGGCAGCCCAACGCGGCGGCCGGCGAGACCGAGTCCAGCCGTCCGCCGCTCGTGGGCGACATCAACGCCCGTGCCCCCGGACTGGCCGACGCCGCCAACAACAAGTTCGTCGAGGTGTTCTGCACGGCCCTGCCGGCCGAGCGGTTCGCGCCCGAGGCCCGCACCGACTCCGTCGTGAAGCTGATCGGCAAGGTGCCGACCGGCTCGTGGCAGTCGACCACCACCTCGCCGTGCCGGCCGCTGTCGACCGCGCCGGAGTGCCTGCCGTGGGCCGAGGCCCTCAGCACCGCCGGGATCCTGGGCCAGAACGCCAACGTGGCCGCCACCTACGGCCCCGCCGGCACCACCCGCAACGGCGCCTCCCTGGTGCACACGGGTCCCAACGCCCTCCAGGTCGTGGGTGACATGGACGTCTCCGGCGGCGCCGCCGTCCTGCGCAACTCGCTGCGGGGCGCGTCGAACGCCTTCGTGGCCGACGGCCCGGCCATGGCGCTCAGCGGCGCCTACCGGCAGGGCGACCCGGGGCCGCTGGCCACCTCCGCCAACCGGTGCGGCGTCATGGTGGACCCGGCCGACGTCGTGAACGGTGGTGCGACCCCGGTGGTGTCCACCACCACGACCGTGCCGGCCGGCGCGCCCAACCCGGTGCCGTCCGCCCAGATCGCCGCCGGTGCGTCGCCCATCTGCGACCAGTCGCAGCTGCGCACCGACGTGGTGACCAAGGCCGGCGTGGTGCCGTCGCCGGCCTTCCCCTGGACCCCCAAGCTGGTCCGTGACAACGACCGCACCACCTCCCAGCTGCCCCAGGTCTCGACCGGCGGTGCCTACGTGGCGCTGTCGTCGTGGGGCACCAGCGCCTGCCCCGTCAGCCCCGGCGGCGTCGTGCGGTTTTCCCCGGGCGCGTACCCGGCCAACCTCACGCTGCGCATCAACCAGTGGTTCGCCAACTGCACCGGCGTGAAGTTCTGGTTCGCGCCGGCCTCCACCTCGGCCACCGGCACCGGCTACTACTGGTTCGACGTGAGCGACGCCGACGGCTCGGCGCTCAAGATGGACAAGACGTCCAACTTCTACGTCTTCGGCACGCCCAACGCCGGCACGCAGGCCCAGCCCAGCGCCAACGTCGTCACCCGGAACACCCAGCCGCTCTGCAACCCGGAGTGGGCCGGGGTGAACCTGACGCTGTCGCCCCGCACCGTGATCCGCCACCGCGGCGGGTACGTCGGCATCTGCGGCGACCGCAACAGCCCCACCCGTCAGGCCGTCTGGCAGGAGCCCACCGCCAACCTGGGCTTCCAGCAGGTGAGCCCCACCACCTTCACCGGTGCCACCACCTCGGCCACCTGGTACGACTCGCTGCGGAACATCTTCCTGATCGGCTCGCTGGTCAACCTGTTCTTCCCGGCCAACAACGTCCAGAACCGCTACTTCTCGCTGCCCAACGGTGGCGTGGCCATGACGGCGTCGTGCTCGTCGGCCCCGTGCAACGGCAGCGCCGGCTTCGCCACCACCTGGACGCCACCTCCGGGCTCGGACCCCGGCCGGGCCACGGTCAACTCGGCCACGCTGCGCATCACCGGCAACACCATCAACGCCAACGACGTCTGGAACGGGCCGACGTCGGCCACCGAGGTGGCGCTGTTCAAGCCCAACGCGGCGGGCGTCCTGCCGTCGTCGCCGACCTGCCGGGTGGTGTCCCCCCGGGTCAACGACACCTACGGCCGCAACGCGTCGCCGCTGGTGATCGACGTCGACCTCTTCTACCCGGGCAGCCCGTGCGGCACGTCCATCGACCGGTCGGAGCTGCTGCGCTCGCGCATCGAGGTCATCATGGGCCTCAACTCGAACTGCGACATCCTGCAGATCTTCACGGGCTGCACCTACGGCGTGCAGATCGACAGCCTGAAGCTGGTGACGCCGCAGGTCCTGGCCCCGCCGGCCGAGGCGGTGCCCACGGCGTCGTTCCCGTCCGGCCCGAGCGCCCAGGTCAACGGCTCCGCGGCCGCCGTCCTGGCGGCCGACAACAGCGGCGTGCAGTTCCAGTGGAACTCCTACCGGAGCGGCTGCATCGGCCCGGTCCTGTTCGGCGTGTGCATCGGCGTGCCCATCTTCCGGGTGGCCGACTCCGGCTCGTCGACGGTCCGCCTGCCCAACCTGACCGACCGCTACGAGCCGTCGGTCTCGGACTCCGACCCGGCGGTCGACGGCGCGCTCACCAGCGCCTTCCTGCGGGTCAAGGGCGTGTCGTCGTGCGACAACTGGCACTTCCTGGACGTGGTGACCGTGTCACGGGTCGACTGCCGCGACTACAACGCCGCCAACAACCCGGGCGCCAAGCTGCGCGTGGCGCTGAGCCGCAGTGGCGCCCCGGTGTGCACCGCGCAGTTCGACTTCCTGCCGGAGTGGAACCAGACCCGCAGCTACGACCTGCTCAACAGCTGCGTGCAGGGCGGCGTCAAGAAGCTGCGGTTCAACAAGGACCTGATCGGGGTGGACATCGACGTCACCTTCGACATGGTCCGCGACAAGTCGCTCAACTACGGCTGCCGGAACATCGGCGACTTCCCCGGCAACGGCTGCAACTGGTTCCGCTACACGGTCGACTACATCGGCGTGCAGACCACGGTGGCCACCAGCGCCAACCAGGCCTGGGACGGGCCGGGCGCCCAGGCGCTCGTGACCTCGAACGACTTCCCGGGCGCACAGCGCGAGGGCCGGTTCAACGTCTACGGCGCCACCGTGATGCCCCGGACCGACATGCGGGTCGACTGGATCGGCCCGGCCAACAAGAGCGGCGCACCGGTCTTCACCGGCCCGCCGGCCCAGGGCAACGCGCGGCCCAACGCCCTGGTGCTGGGCTCGCTCTACTCCTACATGTCGCCCACCGCCGGCCAGAACCCCAACTCGGTGGCCGACGACCCGCAGGCGGGGATCATCTGCTGCTCGGCGGCCCGGCCGGCCGAGCGCATGGTGGAGCTCCGCGCCCACACGGTGCCGACCGACCGGTTCAAGCTGCCGCTCAAGGACACCCCGGTGCCCGGCCTGTCCCTGGCCGCCCAGCAGATCGAGAACCCCACCAACTGCGCCGACGACCACCCGGAGGCGCTGCCGTTCCCGCCCGCCATGGGCTCGGTGCCGGCGGCGCTCAAGGCCCAGTGGCGCACCACCGTGATCCGCGACTGGAACACCCGCTGCCGGGTGGAGACGCTCCGTGCCGTGTCCAAGGTCCGGGTCCTGGACCAGATCCCGCCCGACGTGAGCCCGCTCACGGTGTCGGCCGACGTCTACAACCGGCGCGGCTCGTGGGTCCCGGGCTGGGACTACGAGGTCATGGACTTCCGGTTCTGCCAGGGCGGGGCCAACGGCCAGACCGTCTGCGGCGACCAGTAGCCGGCCCCCTCTGCGGCCCGTTCTCAGGTTGGCGACGGGCGACGTCCCTGCCCGCCCGACGTTGGCTACGGTGCCAGGTGTGCCGGGGGTCACGGTCGCTGCGCTCGTGGGCAGCGGGGGAGTTCCCTAGCACCGATTCCGGGGGGACCGAGGGAAATTTCTTCCCCGGATGGTAGACAAATGAGAATTCCCTCAGGCATAGTGACGGCACGTTCCGCTCCGGCGGGCGATGCGATTGGGGGCATGGGGGGACCTGGCAACAGTGAGCCCACCCCCGGCAACTGACAGACCCGACGGGGCCACACCGGCACCGGCGGACCAACTCCCGGGGAGGGAACACATGAAGGCAATCG
>CAIYXG010000044.1 GCA_903930035.1 uncultured Actinomycetes bacterium
CCGGTGTAGGTGACGTTGACCGAGTCGGTGTTGTCGCAGCTGGTGATGGTGCGGTCGAACTCGCCGTCGCCGTCGGTGTCCACCCGGCACGTGAGCGGGTCGCCGGTGGGGTCGGCGACGTTCCAGATCAGCGTCTTGGTGACGGGGGCCTCGGTGCGCGGGCCCACGGCGACGAACGCCGTGATGGCCGGCGGCGCCGGCACCGGCGGCAGGGTGGTGCCGGTGCCGGTGCCCGGAGCGGCGGTGCAGGCCACGGCGATGATGGCCAGGACTGCGAGGCCGCCGGCGGCGAGCCGGCACCGTCGCCGTCCTCGTGGCGCGCGCTGCAGTTCCATGGACCCTCCCGCGGCCAGTCCCCGGCCGGTGGCACCGCCGACGTCCCCCGCCGCGATGCTGCCGACGATGGTACCGACGGGGTGCCCTGCTGGCCATCGGGACGGTCGTTGCGGCCGCACCGGGCCGGTCACTACCGTGCGGGGCGGACGGGACGTGCTGCTGGGGGGTGGCGTGATGGGGGTTCGTCGACAGGGGCTGGGCGCCGTGCTGGCGCTGTGCGTGCTCGTGGCTGCAGGGTGCGCCACCTCGCCGTCCACGCCGCCGGCCACCACGGTCCCGGCGCCCGCCGACGCCCCGACCGTCCGAGAGGTCCTGACCCGTGACATCGACCAGCCGCCGCGGCTGGACTGCACCAACTGGCGGTACGGGTCGCCCGACCCCGCCAAGCTCCCGGCCGACTTCGAGTTCGACAACTACCGCTTCCTGAGCACCCGGGCCGACGTCGGCCGCAACTCGCAGCAAGAGCTGTGCGGCCAGCGGGGCCCGGCGACGGACCTTGCCTTCAACCTGGACCAGGGGCGCGACGACGTCCTCATCTCGGTGCTGGACTCGGGGATCCTGTGGCGGGTCCCGCGGGAGATGCAGCAGCTGGCGACGCAGGCGTTCCTGAACGCCGGCGAGCTCTCCAAGCCGCAGGGCGCCGCGACCTACGACGCCAACGGCGACGGCGTCTTCAACATCACCGACTACGCGGGCGACCCGCGTGTGACGGACCGCAACGACAACGACCTGCTGGACCCGGAGGACCTGATCCTCGACCCGGTGTTCTCCAACGGGGTCGACAACGACCGGAACGGGTACGTCGACGACATCTCCGGCTGGGACTTCCTCTGGGGCGACAACAACCCCAACGACGACGTCGCCTACGGCCACGGGACGGGCGAGGCCAGCAACTCCGTCGCGGTCGACGGGAACCAGGACGAGGTGGGCACCTGCCCGAAGTGCCGGTTCCTGCCGGTGCGGGTGGGCGACTCGTTCATCGCCGAGGGGGGCAGGTTCGCCGCCGGCGTGCTCTACAGCCTGGACGCCGGGGCCGACGTGATCCAGGAGGCGCTGGGCGCGATCAACAACCCGCCGCAGGCGCAGGCGGCCGTCGACCTCTCCTACGCGCGGGGGGTGCCGGTCGTGGCGTCGATGGCCGACGAGGCCTCCAAGCACCCCAACCTGCCCGCGGCCATGAACCACACGATCCCCGTGAACTCGGTGACCGTCGAGCTGGGCCCGCTGGCCGACGTCGCCAAGCAGGTCGGTGGAGAGACCAGCTTCCTGGCCCTGAACGGCTGCACCAACTACGGCGGGATCACGTGGGTGTCGGTCCCGTCCAACAGCTGCTCGTCCGAGGCCACCGGCCTGGGTGCCGGCATCGTCGGCCTGCTCCAGTCCGCGGCGCGGAACTTTGGCGTGGCGCCCTACCCGGACGGCCGCACCCGGGGCCCGGGCGACAACCTGCTGTCGGCCAACGAGGTCGCGCAGCTGATGCGCTCGACCGCCGACGACGTCGACTTCGCGACGCCGGGCACCGGCCCGGAGGACCGGCCCAACCGGACGGGCGACACGGCGCTGGCGAAGTACCCGACCACGCCGGGCTGGGACGCCACCTTCGGGTTCGGCCGCCTCAACTCCTACGAGCTGATCCGGGCCGTGCAGGCCAAGGAGATCCCGCCGGAGGCGGACCTGACCACCCCGGCGTGGTTCGACGTGCTGCCCACCACGGGGACCTCGCCCGTGATCGGCACGGTCGCAGCGGCGCGGTCGTCCTCCTACTCCTACAAGGTGCAGTGGACCACCGGTCTGCAGCCGCCGGCCTACCCGGGCAAGGAGAACTGGCGGACGATCTCGTCGGGCACCGCGCAGACCGCGCCCCGTTCGGGCACCCTCGCCACGCTGGACCTGGCGTCCGTCGCAGCGGCCCTGCCCAACGGCGGCAAGGGCGCGAGCGCCACCAACGGCAGGCCGGACGAGGACCGCTTCGCCGTCCGTGTGCGCGTGGTGGTGACCGACGCGGAGGGTCGCACCGGTGTGTCGCAGAAGCAGGTCTTCGTCCACCAGGACCCGGACCGGACCACCTACACCAAGGTCCCTGGCGCCGGCACGGCCAGCCCGGTGTTCGCCGACCTGGACAAGGACGGCAAGGACGAGCTGGTGCTGGCCACCGACGACGGGTTCGTCCACGCCTACAACGCCGCCGGCGCCGACCTGCCCGGCTGGCCCGTCTCGACGCAGCTCGCCGAGTGGTGGCCGTCCACGTCGCCCGCCGCACGGGCCGCAGGGATCCCGCCGCTGCGTGACGGCATCGGCGTGGGCGCGCCGGTGGTCGCGGACCTCGACGGCGACGGCACGGTCGAGGTGGCCGTCGCCGACAACGGCGGCTACGTCTCGGTCTGGCGCGCCGACGGCACGCTGCGCAGCCGCATGTCGGTGAACCCGGCGTTCTCGCGCGAGTCGGCGACCAACCGGCAGAACCGGCTCAAGCGCGGCTTCCTGTCCTCGGTCGCCGCCGGCGACCTGGACGGCGACGGCACGATGGAGCTGGTCGGTGCGGCCATGGACCGCCACGTCTACGCCTGGAAGCTCGACGGCACCCTGGTGCCCGGGTTCCCCGTGCTGCTCGTGGACCCGGTGCGCACCAAGTCGGTCGACCCGGTCACCCACCAGGTCAGCTTCACCGGCGCGCCCCAGGACCAGCTCGACGGCGGCGAGCTCATCGTGACCCCCGCGGTCGGCGACCTGACCGGCGACGGCAAGGCCGAGATCGTGGTCGGCGCGCAGGAGCAGTACAAGGACGAGCCCGGCGCGGTCTTCCCCGGCCTGTTCATCCCGGGCCTGAGTGCCAACACGCGGGTCTACGCGGTGTGGAACGACGGCACGAACCACGCCCAGGCGTCGGACCGGTTCCCGGCCCACCCGGCCGAGCAGGCCTACCTGAACGGCTGGCCGGCGCCCCTCGCCATGGTGATCGCCGGCGTGCTGCCGACCATCGGCAACGGCGTCAACGTCCAGGCCGCGATCGGGTCGGTGGACGCCGACGACGCGCCCGAGGTGACCATCGCGTCGTCGGCCGGACCGGTCTACGTCCTCGACGCCGACGGCACGCCGCCCTGGTACAAGCCGTTCGGCTGGCGGCTCGCGCTGGACTGGATCGGTGAGCCGTTCGGCGCGAACGCCAACAGCACCGACGGCGGCATCGTGGTGGCGGCGTTCGGCGGTCCCGCCATCGGCCGGCTGACCGACGACGGACGTGTGTCGGTCGCCGCACCCACGGTCGGCCTGAAGCAGGCCGCCGACCAGCTGCTGCCGGGCGACCAGGGCGGCGACACCCAGCTCATGGCGTGGTCGGGCTGGAACCACAGGCCGCTGCCCGGCTTCCCGCACCAGACGCGCGACCTGGGCTTCTTCGTGACCCCGGGCATCGTCGACGTCGACGCCGACGGGAAGAACGAGGTCGTGGCCGGCCACGGCGTGTCGCTGCTCGACGCAGTGAACGCCGACGGCGTCGACGCGCCGGGCTGGCCCAAGCTCACGGGCGGGTGGGTCGTCGGTACGCCCGGCCTGGGCGACCGCGACGGCAACGGCCGGGCCGAGATCTCGGTGGTCCGGCGCGACGGTGTGCTGCAGGTCTGGAACCTGCCGACGGCGACGTCGCGGCTCACGGAGTGGCCCCGCTTCGGCCACGACGGCCGCAACTCGGGCGACCGGCGCACGCCGCCGCGCTGACGCTCAGGCCATCACGCGGGTGGCGACCTCACCGAGCAGGGCGACCCGCTCGGGCAGGTGGCCGTTGGCCGGCGCGCTCAGGGTGAAGCCGTCGATCCCGGTGGCCTTCCACGCCGTGAGCTGCTCGCCCACGGTGTCGGCGTCGCCGCAGGCGATCATGCCGTCGACCATGGCCTGGAGCTCCTCGCCCAGGTTGTCCCAGTCCATGCCGCGGTCGGCCAGGAAGGCGTTGCGCTCGGCCTCGGCCTCGGCGGTGGTGGGGGCCACGCAGACCACGCGGTTCCACGAGAGCGTGATCTCGGCACGGTCGCGGCCCAGCCGCTCGCAGTGGCCGGCCAGCGCCTCGAGCTTCTGGGGGACCTCCTCGGGCCCGCAGGTCAGGTTCCCCAGGTCGGCGTACTGGGCGACCATCCGCAGGGTCTTCTTCTCGCCGCTGCCGCCGACCATCACCGGGATCCGGGAGAGCGGCGCCGGCTCGTTGATGACGTCGGTGAACTCGTAGTGCTTGCCCGACAGGCTGACCCGCTCGCCGCGCAGCATGGGCAGGACGACCTGCAGCGCCTCCTCGAGCTGCTCGAACCGGGTGGTGAACGTGCCGAAGGGGATGCCGAACGACTGGTGCTCCAGCTCGAACCAGCCCGAGCCGATGCCCAGCTGCGCCCGCCCGCCCGACACGTGGTCCAGCGTGGTGACGCTCTTGGCCAGCACCGCAGGGTTCCGGTAGGTGTTGCCGGTGACCAGCGCACCCAGGCGCACCCGCTCGGTGACCTGCGCCAGCGCGCCGAGCAGCGTGTAGGCCTCCATCATCGAGTTGTCCGGGGCCCCGAGACCGGGCAGCTGGTAGAAGTGGTCCATCACCAGCACGGTGTCGAACCCGGCGTCCTCTGCCGCCTTGGCGGAGACGGCCGTGGCCCGCCAGGCGTCGGCCCGGGTCAGTCCGGGGTAGTCGAAGTTGGGGATCTGGAAGCCGAGTCGGGTCATGGGCGGTCCAACCGGGGAGCGGGACCCGATGTTCCGCCCGGCCGGCGGCCAGAACCAGGGAATGAACGGCGCTCAGGCTTGTTGCACCGGTCATGCAGACGATGCGACGCAAGATCTCCGTGGCCGCAGTGGCCCTCCTCACGGTGGTGGCCACCGCCGCCTGTACCGCCATGCCGGTCACCCCGGTGACCTCCACGGTCCCTTCGGTGGACATCGAGCGCTACCTGGGTACCTGGTACGAGGTGGCGAGCGTGAAGCAGTTCTTCTCCGTCGGCCTGGTCAACACGAAGGCCATCTACTCGCCCCTGCCCAACGGCGGCGGCGTCGTGGTCAACAACTCCGGCAACTACTTCACCAACGACGGCCCGCTCTCGGAGATCTTCGGCGCCGCCGTCCCGGTGGACTCCTCCAACGCCCGGCTGAACGTCTCGTTCACCGGCTCGTACAGCACCGAGGGCCTGGGCAACTACTGGATCGTCGACCTGGACCCCGACTACCAGTGGGCG
>CAIYXG010000045.1 GCA_903930035.1 uncultured Actinomycetes bacterium
GCGTGGGCGGCGACGCCGAGCGCGAACGCCGTCTTGCCCATGGCGGGCCGCGCACCGATCACGATGAGCGCGCCGGGCTGCAGCCCTGCGAGCAGCAGGTCCAGGTCGGTGAACCCGGTGGGGGTCCCGGTGACGTCCTGGCCCAGCTCGTTGAGCATCTCGAGCCGCTCGAGGCCGTCCTCGAGGAGCTTCCCGATGGGCTGGAGGGTGTCGGCGTTGCGGCGCTTGGCGACCGCGTACACCTTTGTCTCGGCGGCGTCGATGGTGGTCTCGACGTCGTCGAGGGGGGCGTACCCGAGCTCGGCCACCTCGCCGGCCACCGTGATGAGCCGGCGCAGCAGCGCCTTCTCGCTGACGATCTTGGCGTAGTACTCGGCGTTGGTGATGGCCGGGGTGCGGGCCTGCAGCGTGATCAGGGCCGAGGCGCCGCCGACGGCGTCGAGCAGGTTGGCGCGGTCGAGCTCCTCGGCCACGGTGACCGGGTCCACGCCCTGTGCGGCGCCGTAGAGCGACTGGATGGCCTCGAACACGTGCCGGTGCGACGGCTTGTAGAAGTCCTCGGCCTGGACGATGGACGACACGGCCGAGATGGCGGTGTCGGCCAGGAGCATGGCGCCGAGCAGCGACTCCTCGGCGTCGATGCTGTGGGGAGGGACCCGCACGGCAGCGTTCTGCGGTGACCGGGTGGGGGCGTCAGTCATTGCCGCCATCCTTCTGGCGGCGGCCTGTGGGCATCCAGAGGACGAACCCGGAAATTCCGCTGAATTTCCTGTGTTTTGCCTGTGGACAACGTGTGGGTAGAGAGGGGTGCCATGTGGACGGCGAAGCCAACCACAGACCTCCGACACCCAGGACCGCCGACGCCCGGCCGACCGCCGTCACCCTGGCCGGGAACGGCCGCTGCCCGCGCACTCGGCGCGGGCAGCAGCTCGGTTCGGTTGCGCCGGAGGAGCTAGCCCCGCTCGGCCTTCGCGTAGGCCACGAGCGCGTTGGCGTGCCCGTGGCCGAGGCCGTGCTCGGACTTGAGCCAGCTCACGACCTCCATGTGCGACTCGCCGGCGGCAAGGTGCTCACGGGCCATCGAGAGCCAGTGCTCCACCGGCTGGCCGTACGTCTTCTCGATCGAGGGGAAGTAGGACGCGGGGCCCGTGACCTTCTCCTCGCCCACTGCGACTAGGCCTCGACGACCTCGACGGTGAGCGTGAACTCCACGTCGGTGTGCGGGCGGACCGTCACCTCGTGCGTGCCGAGCTCCTTGATGGGCTCGTCGAGCACGACCCACTTGCGCTCGAGCGAGATGCCCGAGTCGGAGGCGACGGCCGAGGTGATCTCGGCGACGCCGACCGAGCCGAAGAGCTTGCCGCCCTCGCCGGCACGGTGGGCCACCGTGACCGGCTTGGCCGACACGGCCTTTGCCAGGGCCTCGGCAGACTCACGGTCGCGGACGTCCTTGAGGTCGCGGGCACGGCGCATCGAGGCGGCCTGCGCCTCGGCGCCGGCGGTGGCCGTGATGGCCAGCCCGCGGGGCTCCAGGAAGTTGCGGGCGTAGCCCTTGGACACCGAGACGATGTCGCCGCGCTTGCCGACACCGTCGACGTCGGCGCGGAGGATGACGTTGACGGCGCTCACTCGGACACCTCCGCGGTCTCGACGACCTCGACCGTCTCGACGGTCTCGGTGGTCACGGCCTCGGTGGTCTCCACGCCTTCGGCGGTGGTCTCCTCGGCGCCCTCGAACTCGGCCGGAGCCTCGTTGCGCTCGCCACGACGGTCGTCACGGTCACGGTCGCCACGACGGGCGCCGCGCTGGGTGGTGACGCGGTTGGCGTAGGGGATCAGCGCCATCTCACGGGCGTTCTTGATGGCCATGGCGACGGCCCGCTGCTGCTGGACGTCGTTGCCGGTCACGCGGCGCGAGCGGATCTTGGCGCGGTCGGACACGAACCGGCGCAGCAGGTTCACGTCCTTCCAGTCGACGTACTCGACCTTCTCGGTGTTGAGCACCGAGACCTTCTTCTTCATGCGGCGGCCGTCGGCCTTGCCCTTACCGCCACGCTTCATCGGGGGCTTACCCATCAGAACGGCTCCTCGTCGTCGTTGTAGGCGGGCGGCGCGGACTGCGGCACCGGGGCGGAGTCGAACCCGCCGCCGCCACCACCGCCACTACGGCGCTCGGTCTTGGTGATCTCTGCAGTGGCCCAGCGGAGGGACGGGCCGACCTCGTCGGCGACGACCTCGACCTTGGACCGCTTGTCGCCCTCGGGGGTCTCCCAGGAGCGCTGCTCCAGCCGGCCGACGACCATGACGCGGGCGCCACGGGTCAGGCTCTCGCTGACGTTCTCGGCCAGCTCGCGCCAGCACACGATGTCGAAGAAGGAGGTCTGCTCCTCCCACTCGTTCGACTGCTGGTTGCGCCAGCGGCGGTTCACGGCGAGGCCGAAGGTGGCCACGGCGGTGCCGCCTGAGGTGAAGCGGAGCTCCGGGTCACGGGTGATGTTCCCGACGAGCTCGACAGTGTTGCCGTTGGACATGGTGGGTTCTCCGTTGGGTCAGTCCGCCACGGCAACGAGCCCGCGCTTGGCGGCCTCGCTGTCCGGCAGGCGGATCAGCTTGTGGCGGACGATCTCGTCCGCAAGACGGAGGAAGCGGTCGACGTCGTCGAGGTTGGGAGCCTCGGTGACGATCTCCAGTACCGAGTAGACGCCCTCATTCTTCTTGTTGATGGGGTAGGCGAAACGACGTCGCCCCCAGTGGTCCACCGTGGGGACCTTCCCACCACCGGCCTCGATCATCTCCACCACTCGGGCGATCTGAGCCTTGCCGGTCTGGTCGTCGACGTCCTGGTCGACGATGATCATGAGTTCGTACGCGCGTACAGGCACGTTGGTTCCTCCCTATGGACCTCGGCGGAGCCGTCAGGGTCCTGCGACCTGCAGGACAGGGCACTCGGTTACGCCCCGCGAACGGAGCGGGCGAGAGTGTAGACCGCGCCCCCGGGGGGACCGCCAGCCCGACACACCCTCCAGGCCCTGGGCCTGGTCGTGAGCACCGCCGGTTTCCATGGCGCACACCTTCCCGAGGGGGTGTGACACGACCCCGTACGGGCCGCCGGTCAGGCCTTGGAGCCGTAGAGCGACAGCGCCTCGGACTGCTCGCAGGTGAGGTGGTACGACTCGTCGTCGCTGGGGAAGGCCCCCGAGCGCACGTCGTCGGCAAACGCCGCGACCGCGGCGACGGAGTCGCCGCGCAGGTCGGCGTACCGCCGCACGAACTTGGGGGCCATGCGGTCCTCGAGGCCGAGCAGGTCGTGGTACACGAGCACCTGGCCGTCGCAGTCGCGGCCGGCACCGATGCCGATGGTGGGCACGTCGAGCGCCGCCGTGACCATGCGGGCCACCTCGTCGGGCACGCCCTCGAGCACGATGGCGAAGCACCCGGCGTGCTGGAGGGCCTTGGCGTCGGCCACGAGCTGCAGCGCCGCCTCGGACTCACGGGCCTGGACGCGGAACCCGCCCATGGCGTGCACGGACTGCGGGGTGAGGCCCAGGTGGCCCATGACGGGGATCTCGGCGTCGACCAGCGCCTCGACCATGCCCACGCGCTTGCGCCCGCCCTCGAGCTTCACGCACTGGGCGCCGGCCCGGATCAGCTGCGCGGCGTTCTGGACGGTCTCGGCGGTGGAGACGTGGTAGCTCATCCACGGCAGGTCGCCCACGATCAGCGCCTTGGGCCGGGTGCGGGCCACGGCGGCCGTGTGGTGCGCGATGTCCTCGACCGTCACCTGGAGGGTGTCCTCGTAGCCGAGCACCACCATGGCGACCGAGTCCCCGACCAGGATCAGGTCCACGCCGGCCTCGTCCACCACCCGTGCGCCCGGGGCGTCGTAGGCGGTGACCATCACCAGCGGGTCCTTGCCGTCACGGACCTTGTGGGCGCGCACCGACGGGACTGTCACCGGCTTGCGGGTCTCAGTAGGGGTCGCAGAACGAGCCATGGCCCGCCTCCTTGTCAGGTCCAGTGCCCTGTGGCTACCGGCCGTCAGGAAAAACGTACGCCACGGCGGAGGAAATTCCAACCCTTCGCCACCACGCGGCCCACGACCTGCGGGCCGGCTCAGCAGCTCGCCGACGGCGACGGCTCAGCCCGGCGGGAGCGTGGTCGGCGCGGGCGGGAGCGTCGTGGGCGGACGCGTGGTGGTCGGGGCCGGCCGGGCCGTGGTGGTCGGGGCGGGCACCGTGGTGCTCGACGCCGGGACCGTCGACGAGGTCGACGAGGTCGTCGTCTGCCCGGGCACGGTCGTCACGGCCGACAACGACTGGTTCAGGATCGTCTTCCCTGCGTTCGCCGCCGGGTACTTGCAGGGGCTCTGGCCCTTGGTGGCCTTGTTCATGAAGTCGCGCCAGATCGTGGCCGGGAAGCTGCCGCCGGTGACCTTGCGGCCCTTGTAGGTCTCCATCGCCCGGGGCTGCTGGTAGCCCATCCAGACGGCGGCGGTCAGGCGGCACGTGTAGCCCGCGAACCAGGCGTCCTTGGAGTCCTGGGTCGTGCCGGTCTTGCCGGAGGCCAGCGTCCGCAGTGCCGCGCCCGTGCCCGTGCCCTTGCTGAGCACTCCCTGGAGGACGTTGGTGACGGTGTCAGCCACCTCCTTGGCGATCACCTGCTGGCCGGTCCGGCCGGCCTCGCCGTCGTAGAGGACCCGGCCGGAGGCGTCCTCGATGCGCTTCACCATGTAGGGCGTGCGCAGCACGCCACGGTTGGCAAGCGTCGAGTAGGCCGTCGCCATGTCGAGCACAGAGACCTCGCCGGTGCCGAGCACCAGCGAGTAGTTGGACGTCAGGGGCGCCGTGATGCCGAGACGCTGGCCCATCTCGGCGACCTTGTCGGGGCCCACCTCCTTGGCGAGCGCCGCGTAGACCGTGTTGGACGACTTCCACGTCGCCTGCTCGACGGTGAGGACGCCCAGGTCCTCCTTCTCGAAGTTCTTGGGCTGCCAGAGCTTCCCCGGCGTGGCGTAGACGTTCGGGAACTGCGTCACAGGCGGCGCGCGGAACGGCGACTTCACGGAGTAGCCGGCCTCGACGAACGCAGCAAGGGCGATCGGCTTGAAGGTCGAGCCCGGCTGGCGGCCCGAGCCGCCGCCGGCGGTCCCGAGCGCCAGGTTGACCTTGTCGGTCGCGTAGTCGCGCCCGGCCACCATCGCCCGGATCCGGCCCTGGTCGTCCACGGCCACCAGCGCGCCCACCGGGCCGTCGGCCTGGTCGAGCGTGGCGTTCATGGCCTGGACCGCATACTCCTGCAGCTTCGGGTCGAACGTCGTGTACACACGGAGCCCCCGGGTCTCGGCCGCAGGGCCGAGCTGGGTGCGCACCGACTTCCGGACCTCCTCGAGCCAGAACTCCTCGCCGGTCCCCGGGTAGCGGATGGAGCCGAAGTCCGACCGCCGCGGGGGCCGCGGCAGCACGGTGACCGTGCCCCCGCCGGCTGCGTCGGTCACCCACGGCACCTTGCCGGCCAGCTCAGCCTCCTTCGGGTCGACGAAGCCCTCTGACACCATGCCGGCCAGCACCGAGTTGCGGCGGCGGGTGGCCTCCTCCGGCACCTTGGCGGCGTCGCCCGACTCGGGCGAGCGGATCAGGCCCGCCAGGTAGGCCGCCTGGTAGAGCTGGAGGTTCTTGACCCCGATCCCGAAGTAGGCCCGGCTGGCCGCCTCGACCCCGTAGGCCCCGCGGCCGAAGTACACCTGGTTGAGGTAGCGGTTCAGGATCTCCCGCTTGTCCAGCTCACGCTCGAGCTTGACCGCCAGCACCGCCTCCTTGAGCTTGCGGGTGTAGGTCCGCTCAGAGGTCAGGAAGACGTTCTTCACGTACTGCTGGGTGATGGTGGAGCCACCCTGCTTGGACTGGCTCGACCCCTTGACGGCCTGGAAGACGGCACGGGCGATGCCGGCCGGGTCGATCCCGTTGTGGTCGTAGAACCGTCGGTCCTCGGCCGCGAGCACGGCCTGCACCAGCACCGGAGGGAGCTCCTCGTAGCGCACCACGACCCGCTCCTCGTTGGCGGAGAGCTGGGCGATCGAGTTGTCGAACGTGCACTTCCCGGCGGGCGTGTCGTTGTCGCAGACGAACGTGGTCTCCCGCGGCGGCGCCGCGGACGGGAGCTCGATCGTGTTCAGCGCCAGCCAGACCCCGCCCATGCCCACGAGCCCCAGGACCAGCGCCAGGAAGGTCAGCCGGCGGAGGGTCCGCGTGCGGCGCGGCCCCGACGCGGGCGCAGCCTTCTTGCGCGCCGCCCTCTGGCGGGCAGCCGGCGTCGGGGAGTCGGAGGGGGTGTCGTCAGCCATCGGAGCGGGAGGTCACGCGCACGCGCAGACCCCTCCAGTCTGCCCGGTCCGGCAGCGACGGGGCCATCGGCCCGCGCCACGGTCCGGCCGGCCTCTCAGGAACACGGGCCGCAGTCTGCAGGGCGTCAGTCGGCGGCCACGCCGAGCGGCACCACCTGCAGCAGGTGGTTCCACCGGCAGCCCAGGCAGACCTCGACGGAGTAGCAGCGCCGTCCAGGGGCCGACGCCAGCTTCCGCAGCTCGGCCCGGGTCGACACGACCCGGCCGCCCGCCGGCAGCTTGTTGCCGAACACGAACCGCACGACGCGCAGCTGGCGGTCGCCGCAGACCGGACAGGCCGCGGTCGAGGCCTGCGAGCAGTTGATGGCGACCCGCATGAGCTCCGGCTGGGCGTCGCACACGTCGTGCTGGCCGAGCTCGCCCGACCGGTACCGGTGCAGGAGCTGGCGCCGGGCGAAGCGGTAGTCGACGCTGCCCGGTGCACTTCCCGGTCGGCCCGGGGCGTCCGGCTGGAGGAACGGCACCCGGGGAGCGTACCTGCCGCCCTGCGCGCGACGACCGGCACGAAGGACTGAGGATCCGCACCGCGGCGGGAACGGCATCCCCGTGGCGTCGCGGGGCCCGCGGCAGACTTTCGGCATGTCCGACTCGTCCACCCGCCGAAGCGCCCGCCGTCACCCGTCGGCCGGGAACCTCGACACCAAGCCCGCCGTCGTGCGCGAGGGCGAGGCCCCCTCGCCGCTGCCACCGGCCAGCTTCCCCCACGGTGGCCCCGGCCGGTCCGACCTGGTGCAGTTCGGCCCCGACCTTGACCACGAGACCCTGCAGCGCCTGCTGGGCGCCGCCGGCCCGGTCGAGGGGCTCCGCGTGCTGGACCTGGGCTGCGGCGACGGGGCGGCGTCGATCGTGCTCGCCAAGCAGGGCGCCCGGGTCGTGGCCGTCGAGTCCTCGAACGCCCGGCTGGCCCAGGCCCGGCTGGCCGCGGAGGAGGCCGAGGTCCGCATCGAGTTCCACCAGAGCGACCCGGCCGACCTGGCCTTCGTGCGGGCCGACAGCATCGACCTGGTCGTGGCCGTCTACTCGCTGGCGAGCGTCGCCGACCTGGGTCGCGTCTTCCGCCAGCTGCACCGCATCATGCGGCCCGAGGCGGCGCTCGTGCTCTCGCTGCCCCACCCGATGAGCATGATGCTCGAGCTCGAGCCAGAGGAGCAGCAGACGCCGTACCTCACCCGGACCTTCTGGACCGACCACCCGCTCGGCTGGCGCGCCGGCGGCGACGAGGGCACCACCTACGTCCACCAGACCAGCGAGGTGTTCACCACGCTGGTGCGCTCCAACTTCCGGGTGGACGCGCTGCTCGAGCTGGGCCCGACGGGCGACCGCACCAGCATCCACAGCTCTGCGCTGGCGGAGTGGGTGCCGTCCACGCTGATCGTGCGGGGACGCAAAGAAGGGTCCTGACCCCGGGCGGCGCCGGGTCGGTCGACGACCGCCGGGCGCCGGTCAGTCGTCGGCGTTGCGCACGACCACGACCGGGCAGGCGGCGTGGTTCACGACGTGCCCGGTCACGGAGCCGAGCACCATGCCCAGGAACCCCCCGTGCCCGCGGGCGCCCACGACCACCATGTCGGCGTCGTGGCTGAGCTCGATCAGTCGCTCGCCCGCATGGCCCTCGACCACCTCGGTCGCCACGTGCACGCCCTCGAGGCCGCCCTCCTCGCGGACCGAGTCCACGGCGGCGTCGAGCATGGTGTTGGAGGCTGCCGCCAGGTCGGACGGGTCCGGGGCCACGACCTCGTAGCCGGTGCTCATGATGGGGGCGTTGAACACCGCCACCACCCGCAGGAGGGCGCCGCGGACCTTCGCCTCCTCGGCCGCCCAGCGCAGCGCGTCCAGCGAGTTCTCGGAGCCGTCGACCCCCACCACGATGCCTGCCATTGCCACTCCTACGTCATGACGGCCGTGCCGTCGGCGGTCTGTCCGGCTACTGCTCGGTCTGCTGTCCTGCCCCGATGCTGCCACCTTCACGGGCCGCCCACCACGAGTCCAGCTCGGCGAGCGCCACGGACTGCTCCATCGGGCCGTGCTCCAGACGGAGCTCGAGCAGGTGGGCGAGCGCCTCGCCCACCACGGGGCCCGGGGGGATCCCCAGGTGCGACATCACTGCTGCGCCGTCCAGGTCGGGCCGGATCGCGGCGAGCTCCTCCTTCTCCTGGAGCTCGGCGATCCGCGCCGCCAGCACGTCGAGGTTGCGCTCGAGGCGCTCGGCCTTCTTCTTGTTGCGGGTCGTGCAGTCGGACCGAGTGAGGTCCATCAGGTCCTCGAGGAGCGGGCCCGCGTCCCGCACGAACCGCCGCACGGCGGCGTCGGTCCAGCCCATCTCGAAGGTGTGGAACCTCAGGTGCAGGTACACCAGCTCGGTCACGTCGGCGGTCATGTCGTTCGAGAACTTGAGCGCCCGCATCCGCTCACGCGTCATGCGCGCCCCCACCACCTCGTGGTGGTGGAACGACACGCCGTTGTCCCCGATGGCCCGGGTGCGCGGCTTGCCGACGTCGTGGAAGAGCGCCGCCAGCCGCACCCGCTCCCGCGCCGGCGCCTTGGCCACCACGGCGATGGAGTGCGTGAGCACGTCCTTGTGGCGGTGGATCGGGTCCTGCTCCAGACGGAGCCCGGCCAGCTCGGGCAGGAAGGTGTCCGACAGCCCGGTGTCGTGGAGGAACCAGAGCCCCTGGCTCGGGTCCGGCACGACCAGCAGCTTGCAGAGCTCGTCGCGGACCCGCTCCGCCGACACGATCTCCATCCGCGCCGCCATGGTCTGCACGGCCTGGACCAGCCCGGGGTCGGGCACCAGGTCGAACCGGGCGATGAACCGGGCGGCCCGCATCATGCGCAGCGGGTCGTCGGAGAACGACTGCTCCGGGGCCACCGGCGTGCGCAGCCGACGCTCGGCCAGGTCGTCCAGGCCGTCGAAGGGGTCGATGAGCTGCGGCGCGGCGGTCGTCACCTCGAGCGCCATCGCGTTGACCGTGAAGTCGCGGCGGGAGAGGTCGTCCTCGACGCGGTCGGAGAACTCGACGTCCGGCTTGCGGCTGTCCTGCTCGTACGCCTCGGCCCGGTGGGTCGTGATCTCGCACCGGTTGCCGTCCACGGTGCAGCCGATCGTGCCGAACCGCCGGCCCTGCTCCCACAGCTCCTGGGCGAGGGGCCGGACCACGGCAAGGATCTGCTCGGGGGTGGCGTCCGTCGTCAGGTCGATGTCGTCGTGCGTGCTGCCGGTGAGCTGTTCGACCGGCACGAACATGTCACGGACGACCCCGCCGACCAGGTAAAGGCGGTGGCCGGCGGCGGCGAACGCCTCGGCGAGCGGACGCGTCTGTTCGATGACGAGGCGAAGCCGCTCGGGAACCACGGCGCCGAGGCTACCGGTCGGCGCGCCGCCACGGCCGGGTCCGTTGCCGGCCGGACGGCGCACGCCGGCCTGCCGCGGTGCACCGTGGGACCGTTCGGCCGACAGGACGGTCGCCTATCCTCGGGCTCGCCGCGTGCCGCGCCACGGGCCCGGCGACGCCACGGAGAGACCGCACCGCACATGAGGAACCGCCAGACGCTCACCGTGGGCACCGACCGGTTCCGGGTCGGGCCCTGGCAGGGGCTGTCCGACGTCGCGTACCTCGCCGTGGGCGCCGACCCGCCGCGGCCGACGGTCGCCGGGCTCCGTACGGCGCTCGACCGGCTGGCGGCCAACGGGTTCACCCGCGTGGTCACGGCGGCGCTGCACCCGTCCGAGGCGGTGTCGTTCGAGCAGACCGGGTTCACCGAGCTCGACCGGCTGCTCGTGCTGTCCCACGACCTCATGTCGTTGGACCCGGACCGGCGGCCCCTCGCCAAGGGCCTGCGCGTCCGCGGCGCGCGACCGGGCGACCGGGCCCAGGCGCTCGAGGTCGACCACCGGGCCTTTGCACAGTTCTGGCAGCTCGACCGGCCCGGGCTCCGCGACGCCGAGGGGGCCACGCCGGCGCGCCGGTTCCGGGTCGTGGCGGACGGCCGCGACGTCCGCGGGTACGCGGTGACCGGCCGCTCGGGCCGGCAGGGGTTCCTGCAGCGTCTCGCTGCCGACCCGGACCACAACGGCCGGGGCATCGGGAGCGCGCTGGTCCTGGACTCGCTCCGCTGGGCCGACCGCCACGGCGTCCGGCGGATGCTCGTCAACACCCAGTTCGAGAACCAGCGGGCCCGGGACCTCTACGAACAGCTCGGGTTCCGCAGCACCTCGACCTACCTGGTCGTCCTGACCCGGGACCTCCCGTGAGCCTGCGCCGCCGGACGGCTCCGGCCGCCCTCGCCGCCGCCGCGGTGCTCCTGCTGGCCGGGACCGCCGCCGCCCAGACCGGCCCGACCAGCACCCTCCCACCGGCCAGCACCGCCAGCACCGTCCCCCCGACCACCGCCCTCCCCGAGGGCGGCGGGACCACGAGCACCACCGACCCGAGCAGCGTGCGGGCCGACGACCAGCAGCTGCGGATCACCGCCGTCTCGCCCTGGGTGGAGCCGACCGGCGTGTTCCAGGTGCGCTTCACCCCGGCCCCCGGCGTCCCCGCCGGCGCCAAGGTCTCCTGGACGGTGCACCAGCGGCTGGTGCCGACCCGCAGCGCGACCCTCCGGCAGCAGGTCGACCGCGCGCTCGACCGGGGGGCCACCGGCA
>CAIYXG010000046.1 GCA_903930035.1 uncultured Actinomycetes bacterium
CTGGCACCACGGCTCGATCCCCTCGTCGAGCAGCACGCCCAGCCGGAACCCGTCCATGGGCTCCTCCCAGTTGCGGTGGCGGGGGTCGTCGTCGGGCAGCTGGCCGGGGTCGAGCGCGGTGTCGGTGTAGCCGAACAGCACGGGGTCGTAGCCCAGGTCGCGCAGCAGCCGGGGCAGCATCGGCAGGTCGTCGCGCAGCGGCGCACCGTTGCCGACCACCCGGTGGTTCATCTGCCACAGGCCGGTCAGCAGTGACGCCCGGCCCGGTGCGCAGGGCGCACAGTTGGAGAAGTGGTGCGTGAACCGCACTCCCTCGGCGGCCAGCCGGTCCAGGTTCGGGGTCCGCACGAGCGGGTGGCCGGCCACGCCCAGGCAGTCGGCCCGGAACTGGTCGAGCGTGATCAGCAGGATGTTCGGGCGGTCCGCCATGCCCGCAGTCTGTCCGTCCCCCTCCGGTGCTCCTGACGTTTCGCAGCCGGGTGGCTGCCCGGCGCCACGAGGGCCGGAGGTTCGGCGACCGGGCACCGGGTGCACTTCCGGTACGTTGCGGACACTTCGACCCCCCTGGAGACCACCATGGCGATGCCGAGCGGTATCGGGATCATCGACACGATGCTCGACCTCCCCTTCGACGACGTGAAGTCGACGTACGAGTTCCTGGCCCCGCAGCTGCGCGACAAGGACTCGCAGGAGGAGTTCGAGTTCCCGGTCGAGTACATGTTCAAGCAGGTGCCCAAGGCCCGCGAGGCCGGCGAGGACCCGGTCGAGCACACGCTGGCGCTCATGGACCACTACGGGATCGACAAGGCGCTCATCGGTTCGGGCGGCGGGGCCTCGGCCCGGGCGCTGAAGGACCACCCGGACCGCTTCCTGCCGTCCATGGGCGTCGAGCCCAACGACGGCATGACGGCCGTCGAGTCCATCGTGAAGGCCTACGAGACCGTCGGCCTCAAGGCGCTCGCGGCGTTCCCGGCCGGCTGCCACCCGCAGGTGCCGATCAACGACAGGCGCTGGTACCCGATCTACGCAAAGTGCTGCGAGCTGGGCATCCCGGTCTTCATGTGCACCGGGGTACCCGGGCCCCGCGTGCCGATGGCGTGCCAGAAGGTGGAGCTGCTCGACGAGGTCTGCTGGTTCTTCCCCGAGCTGACCATCGTCATGCGCCACGGTGCCGAGCCGTGGGAGGAGCTGGCCGTGAAGCTCATGCTCAAGTGGCCGAACCTCTACTACTCGACCTCGGCGTTCGCCCCGAAGTACTACCCGAAGGCGATCATCGACTACGCGAACACCCGCGGCGCCGACAAGGTCATCTATGGCGGTTACTTCCCGATGGGGCTCCCGCTCGACCGCATCATGCGCGAGCTGCAGGACCTGCCCCTGAAGGACGAGGTCTGGCCCAAGTTCCTGCGCGACAACGCCGCCAGGGTGCTCGGCGTCGACTGACCTGCCGGTCCGGGCCGGGCCCGGGTCCGGCGCATCAGTGCTCGGGCTCGGTCGAGCTCTCGAGCAGCTCGGCCGTCGACGCGCCGGTCCGGGCGTCGGTGACGATCACGGCCGAGAGCGCCACGAGCACCACCACCATGCCGACCCACTGGACGGCGGTGACCTGCTCGCCCAGGAACACCGCCGCCGCCCCGGCCGAAATCACCGGCGTGGCCAGCGTCACCAGCGACAGGAACAGCAGCGTGGCGTGCTGGTGCGCCCAGTTGATGAGCACGTGCCCGGAGCCGGGCAGCAGGATGATGACCCAGACGCCGGCGAAGCTGGTCCACGTCAGCCGACCGTCCGGTGCGGTGAGCGACCCCGTGAGGAGGCTGACCGGCGCCACGGCCACGAACGCCACGATGAGCATCACCGTCATGTACTCGAGCGTGTCCAGGCTGCGGCGGGCCTGCTTGGAGGCCACGAAGTACCAGGCCCACGCGAACAGCGACAGGAACGAGACGACGATGCCCCAGCCGTTCGAGCCCTCGACGCCCGTCGCACCGAACGCCACGGCGGCCACACCGGCGATCGCCACCACCGTCCACCCCAGGTGGTAGCGGCGGACCTTCTCGCCGAAGAGCACGGCGGCGAACCCCACGATCACGATGGGCTGCAGGGCGTTCACCGTCACGGCGATCGCCACGGTGGTGAGCTGCAGTGCCACGAAGAACAGCGCGATGTCGGCGCCGAAGGCCACGCCGCCCTGCCAGCCGAAGGTGAACGACCGCCGGGTCAGCCGACCGCCGCGGGCATAGAGGATGGCGGCGTAGAACAGCGCGCCGAACCCCAGCCGGTAGAAGGACAGCGCCAGGCCGTTGATGCC
>CAIYXG010000047.1 GCA_903930035.1 uncultured Actinomycetes bacterium
CCCGACGACCACCGTGGCGCCGCGCCGCGCCGCGGCCACGAACTGCCGGCGCTCGGCGGCGGTGGCCAGGCCGGGGGCCGGGACCAGCAGCGCGTCCCCCGCGCCCAGGCCGGCGGCCGCAGCCGCGGCCGCGGGACGCTCCTGCACGACCACGCCGCGCTGGCGGACCAGGGTGGTGAACGCGCCCAGGCCGTCGGGCGCCGTCGACCGGGCCCCGTAGGCCACGGTCGCACCGCCCCCCGACGAGGCGAGCCACGCGACGACCAGCGCCGCCGCCACGCCCAGGCCCACGAGCAGCCCGCGGCCCCTCACACCGGCACCTCGTCCGCGAGCGGGCCGGCGAGCGGGTCGACGGCGGGGACGCGCACCCGGTCCGCGGCCAGGACCGCAGTGGCCGCGGCCCGAAGGCGGGACAGGTCCTCGGCCGCCACCGGCAGCTCGGCGTACCACGCCAGCTCGAAGGTGGTGCAGGCCTGGTCGAAGGCCGCCGACGCGTCGGGCGTGGTGCGGTGCAGGGCCTGGCGGAGCTCCCCGGTGGTCAGGCCCGGGACGTCGGGCAGCTGGTCGCGGTCGACGAGCGTGCGCACCAGCTCCCGGAAGCGGGCCCGTACGGCGTCCTTGAGGCGGCCCTCGCGCTCCATCCGGGCGGCCTCGTCGGCCCAGTCCCCGGCCCGGCGCCCGTGCTCGACCTCGCTGGTCGTCGCCGGCGTGCCGTCAGGCTCCGCGCGACGGAGCCGCCGGCGCACGGCCTGGGCGACGGCGTACACGGCGACCGCCACGGCCAGGACGATCAGCACCCACGCCACGACGGACCCTGCGCCCCCGCCGAACGTCCCGGGCCGGACACCGGGCAGGTCGAGCGACTCGAGGAGGCGCTGCAGCCACTCCCCGAGACGGCGGCCCACCCGCTCGATCAGGGTCGGCTCGTAGCGGTAGGCCGGTCGGGACATGGTCCGGCGCACGTCGGCGGGCACGTCGTCGGCCCCGGCCTGACGGACCAGCACGACCACGCCGACGGCCAGGTCAGCGGGCGTCACGCCACCGCTCCAGGTCGTA
The DNA here is from genome assembly GCA_903930035.1 of uncultured Actinomycetes bacterium. GTDB lineage: Bacteria > Actinomycetota > Acidimicrobiia > Acidimicrobiales > Microtrichaceae > CAJANQ01. Next base: position 1,057 of record CAIYXG010000047.1, read on the forward strand.
GCCCTCGGTCCGGCACCGCAGCTCGAGCCACGCCCGCGCCGCGATGCACGCCACCAGCGGCTCGGTGACGAGCAGCACGAGCGCGCCGAGCCGCGCCACGAGCACGGCCACCAGTCCCGAGGGGACGGCGACCGACACCAGCGCCAGCGGGCCGACCCACAGGGCCGTGCGCAGCACCACCGAGACGGCCAGGCTGCCCAGGCTCACGACCATGGCGAACCCGAGGGCGTGCCGGACGCGCCGGAACGTGGCCCGCAGCGCCGCCCACGGCCCCAGCCCCTCGGCCCCGGCGGCCGACGAGACCGTGAAGAGGAACGCGTCCGCCAGCCACCAGCCCAGCACCGACAGGCACAGGAACGGCACGCGGACCGCCGCGGCGAGCAGCACGACCACCAGCGCGACCCAGGACCGGCGCAGCAGGTACCGCAGCGTGGTCCCGTACGAGGGGTCCTGGCCCTCCAGCCACGCCGCCACCTGGAACCCTGCGGCGAGCCCGAGCAGGGACAGCGCGACCTGGTTGAGCAGCACGAACACCAGGCCAGCACCGGTGCCCGACGCCCCGAGCGCGAGCACCACGAACGGGGTGCTCCCGGCGCCGCTCCCGGGGTCCGTCACCAGCCCGTCGCCGAGCTCGAGCAGGAACTGCACCAGCAGCAGCGGCACGTAGAGGGTGGCGGCGAGGCCCACCATGCGGCCGAGCCGGAACCGGAGGACGTCGAACCCGCCGTCGAGCACGGTGCCCGGCCCGACCGAGCGCAGCGGCAGGAACGGCGGCGGGTCCGCCAGGACGGTGGAGCGCTCCTCGCCACGGGGCCGGCGGCCTGCGTCGGCGCGGGCGACGGCGACCCCGGCAGCCCCCAGGTCGGGCCCGCCGCTCGGGCTCCAGACAGCTCCCACGGCGGCGAACCTACTCGCCGGATGGCCCGCTGGTCGGCGGAACGGCAGACTGCGCGACCGTGGAACCCACCGAGTTCGGCCCGGACCGCTACGGGCGCAGCTTCGCCGACGTCTACGACCGCTGGTACCCGGCGGACGGCGCCACCGGCGCGGCGGTCGAGGTCCTGTCCGCGCTCGCACCGGAGGGCGCCGCGGTGCTGGAGCTCGGGGTCGGCACCGGCCGCCTGGCCCTGCCCCTGGCCGCGGCCGGCTGCGCCGTGACCGGCATGGACGCCTCGGCCGAGATGCTCGACGCGCTCGCGGCCAAGGACCCCGGCGGCACGGTCGCGCGGGTGCACGGCGACGTCGCCACGGCGGGCGACTGGCCCGACGGCCCGTTCGACCTGGTCGTCGCGGCGTTCAACCTGCTGCTCAACCTGGCGGACCAGGCGGCGCAGGCACGGTGCGTGCGGTCGGCCGCCGACGCGCTCGCCCCGGGGGGCCACCTGGTCGTCGAGACCGCAGCACCCGCGCTGCCCGACCGTCGCGAGCAGCGGCTCGACGTCCGCCACGTCGACGCCACCTCCGTCGTGCTGATCGCCACCGACGCCGACCCGGCCAGCGGCACGGTGCTCGGACAGCACGTCGAGCTGGTGGACGGCGGACCGGTCCGCCTCCGGCCCTGGCGGGTCTGTGCGTGCACGCCCGCCGACGTGGACCGGTGGGCGGCGGCCGCCGGCCTGGAGCTGGTGGCCCGACGCTGGGCGTGGGACGCACCTGCGGCCCTGGACGCGGCCGACGCCCCCGTCGGCGTCTACCGGCGCCCCGGCTGAGCCGGGCGACCACCTGCGGCGTGGGTCGCCCGGCCCGTCCCGCTGGGCCCGGCGTCCCGACGTGCTGGGCCCGGGGTCCCGACCTGCGGCCGCGCGCTCAAGGCGGCGCCACCGCCCGGCCGACGTCCGCCCCATGCCGTACACGACCGCACACAGGACCTGGCGCGCGTCCGCCCTGGCCGGGCTGGTCGCCGTCGCGCTGGCGGCACCGGCCGGTGCACGCGCCGGCGGCGCCGAGTGGACGGCCGCCGAGGGCGGCCCGTGCGACGACGCCGTCTCGGTGCCGGTGGCGGGCCGCTTCAAGGAGCTCTACCGGTGCGTCGACGACCGTTGGGCCGTGGTGGACGCCGTGGGCGGCCCCGGGGCCGACGGCCGCGACGGTCACACCGGCGCCACCGGGCCCGAAGGGCCCCCAGGAGCACACGGGCCCGCAGGACCTCCCGGAGCACACGGACCCGAAGGGCCCCCAGGAGCACACGGACCCGCAGGACCTCCAGGAGCACAGGGACCCGAAGGGCCCCCAGGAGCACAGGGACCCGAAGGGCCTCCAGGAGCACAGGGACCCGCCGGGGTGCCGGGGCCGGCCGGGCCTGCGCCCACGGTCTACTCGGGGTCCTTCCTGGGGCCCACCGCGTGGGACCCTGGCGGGGCTGCGACACTGCTCCCCACGGCGCTCGAGCCCGTCGCCGGCACCTGGGCGGTGACGTTCCACGTGGTCGTCGCCGCGGGCGACGTCCCGGTGGACGCCGAGTGCACCGTGGACCTGGCGGGTGCGGCCGCCGCGACGATGCTGCCCGTGCGCGCGACGGTGGCCGCCGGGGCACGTTCGACGCTGTCCGGCACGGGCTGGCTCACGACGGCCGGGACCGAGCTCGTGAACGTCGCGTGCCACGACGCCGGGGGCGGCGCGGGCGGCGCGGTCGAGGGTGGGACGGTGGTCCTGGTGCCGGTCGGGGCCGTGCTCGGACCGCCGGCGGGATGAGCCCGGTCAGGCTTCGCCGTCGCCCACGGCCTCGCCGATGCTCGGGGGCAG
>CAIYXG010000048.1 GCA_903930035.1 uncultured Actinomycetes bacterium
GGCACGGCTCGCCGTCCACCACGCCGACCGAGATGGCTGCGAGCAGGTCGGTGAGCGGGTCGCCGACCAGCAGTCGGGCCTGGCGCATGCGGGTGATGCAGTCGTGGAGCGCCAGGTAGGCACCGCAGATCGACGCCGTGCGGGTGCCCCCGTCGGCCTGCAGGACGTCGCAGTCCACCAGGATCTGCTGCTCCCCCAGCACGCGCATGTCGCACACGGAGCGGAGCGCCCGGCCGATGAGCCGCTGGATCTCCTGGGTCCGCCCCTTGGGCCCCTTGGTCTCGCGGCGGATCCGCTCGGGGGACGAGCCCGGGAGCATCGAGTACTCGGCCGTGACCCAGCCCTTGCCACTGCCCTTCATCCAGCGCGGCACGCCGTCGTCGAGCATGGCGGTGCAGAGCACCTTCGTGCTGCCGAAGCTCACCAGCACCGAGCCGGGCGCGAACTCCGTGTAGTCGCGCTCGAAGGTCAGCACGCGTAGCTCGTCGTAGGCGCGTCCGTCGTTCCTCACAGGGGTCTCCAGTTCGTGGGGGGGTCAGCGGTCCTTCACACCGCGTAGGTGGCGTGCACCTGCGCGGCCTCCACCGGCGCACCATAGGCGTCGGCCGCCTCGGCGACCGCCCCGGCCTGGTCCGAGCCCGGGGTGAGGTGCGTGACGACCAGGCGCCGGGCGCCGGCGCCACGGGCCTGCTCGCCGGCCTGGCGGGCCGTGAGGTGGACCGGGTCGTTGCCGTCGCCGTGGCGGAACGTGGCCTCCGCCACCAGCAGGTCGAGGCCGTCGTCGCCGCCGAGCGCCTCGCACGACCAGCCCGGGCCGGTGTCGGACGAGTAGCCGAGCGACCGGCCCCCGCCGTCGACCCGCACCGCCAGCGTCTCCACCGGGTGGTCGGTGCGGGAGAAGCGGAACGCAAGGTCGCCGACCGCGACCGTGTCACCGTCGGCCACGGCCTGCGCGGTGAACGCGCCGGGCGCCAGTCCGAAGGGCTCCCCCAGCCGCAGCGTCCCCGCCGTGGTGAACAGCGGCACGCCAGTACGGCCGACCCCGTACTTGAGGGCGTTGCGCATGACCGGCAGCTCGAGCCAGTGGTCGGGGTGCTCGTGGGTGACGACGACGGCGTCGAGGTCCTGCAGCGTCACGTGCTCCTGCAGGTTGGCGAGCGTCCCCGGCCCGCAGTCGACGAGGACCGAGGTCGAGCTGGAGCGCACCAGGTAGCCGGAGCACGCCCCGCCGGGCGCCGCATACGTGCCGGAACAGCCGAGGACGGTCAGGGAGAGCGCCATGCCCAGACCGTACCGGGTCGGCGGGACCCCGTCGTCGGGGCGGTCAGTCGCCGGTGGACGCGCCGGTCGTGGGCTGCTCCACCGGGTCGACGGACTCCTCGGCCGTCGCCCCGGCCCTGCGGCGCCGCAGGCCGCGGACGACCAGCACCACCACCAGCACCACGACCGCCAGCAGGACGCCGAGCACGGCGAACGCCACGGCCGGCGACGCCGCCTCGCCGCCGAGCTGCACCTTGCGGACGCTGATCTTCCCGTCCACCGGCGTGGCCGAGCGGTAGGCCTCCACCAGGCCGTCGACCGGGTTCTCGCCCCCGCGGCGGTTGATCACCGAGACGTAGGTGGACGGAGCGGGTTTGCCCTGCGAGGGGTTCCCGGTCGCCGGCGCGTCCGTGTAGGCCCACACGGGGTCGCCGGGCCTGGCCACGACCAGCGTGGCCGACGACGCGGTCTGGTCGCCGCAGCGGGAGTCGCCGCCGGCCTTCGAGCCGGCCTGCAGCGCAGCGAGCAGCCGGTCGGCGAGCGGGCCGTCGGTCCGGTCGAAGGTGGCGACGGCGTCGTCGACGACCTTCTCGGAGACCAGGATGTTGCCCTGCACGGAGACGGTGCCGTCCGCGTTGCGACGGTCCACCGACACGGCCTCGGTCGAGGCGCCCGAGTAGCCGGCACCGCCCTTGCCGAGCAGCACCACGCCGAACTGCCGGTCGGCGGCGTCGGGGTCGAACGTCGGCGAGGTCACCGCCGCGATGACCTCCTCCGGCGTGGCCGCGGTCGAGATCGCCGCGGCCATCGGCGCGCCCGACGCACTGTTCTGCCTGGCCTGCGACGAGCCGGCGCCCTTCCCCGGGACCACGACGGCAACACGGCCGACGTCGAACGGGACGCAGCTGGCCACGGCGACCCCGACCTCGCCGGTCGCCGGGTCCACCCCGTCGACCGACCAGGTGGCATCGGCCGGCGCCGCGAGCAGCAGCGAGACGCCCGCGGCCACGACCGAGGCAACAGACATTCGTCGGAACTGTGTTCGCACGGCCGACACCCTACGAGACGGGCCCGGCCCGGCCGGAGGGACGGCCGTTCAGTTCACGCAGCGCGGGCTCAGGCCCACTCGAGGCGCTCGGCACGGTCCAGCTCGGGGCCGAGCAGGCGCCGCCCCAGCTCCTCGAACCAGTCCAGGTCGCCCGTGGTGACGAACTGCTGGGTGGCCGGGCCGGCACCGGCGGGGCGCTGCATGCCCAGGTCGATGAGGAGCCGCCGCACCTCGAAGGCGGTCTCGTCGGCGGAGCTCACCAGCACGACGTCGCGGCCCATGACGTCCGAGATCGTCCGGGCCAGGTACGGGTAGTGCGTGCAGCCCAGCAGGAGCGCGTCGACCTTGGCCTCACGCGCGGGGGCCAGCAGCGCCCGGGCCAGCACGTGCACCTGCTCGGAGTCGAACTCGCCCCGTTCGACGAACTCGACGAAGCCGGGGCACGCCACGGCAGTGAGCTCCGAGGACGGGGACTCCAGCGCCACGGCCGCCTGGTAGGCGCCGGAGCGGACCGACCCGACCGTGCCGATCACGCCGACGCGGCCGGTCGCCGAGGTCTGGACGAGCGCCCGCACGCCGGGCTCGATGACCCCGACCACGGGGACGTCGAACGCCTCCTGCAGCGAGTGGAGGGCCGCGGCCGCGGCCGTGTTGCAGGCCACCACGACCATCTTGACGTTGCGACGCTCCACCAGCTCGGCGGTGATCTGGTGGGCGAACTCCGCCACCTGCTCGAGGGGCCGGGGACCATAGGGGTAGCGGCCGGTGTCGCCCAGGTAGACGAGCGACTCGTCGGGCAGGAGGTCGATCACGGCCCGGGCGACGGTCAGCCCGCCGAACCCGGAGTCGAACATGCCGATCGGCCGGTCGTCCACGGCACAGAACCTATCGGCGGGGGCGGGCCGCCCCCGAGACCACCTAGAAGTAGATGACCTTCTCGGCGTTGGCCGCGGCCTCGTCGAGGTCGAGCGTCCAGGCGCCCGTCGACAGGTACTTCCAGCCGTAGTCGCACACGATGAAGACGATCGTGCCCGACTCGATCTTCCTGGCCACCTTGCACGCGCCGGCGAGCGCCGCACCGGCCGAGATGCCGGAGAAGACGCCGATGCTGGCCAGGGCCCGGGTGTACTCCAGCGACTCGCGGGGGCGCACGATCGACTTGCCGTCCAGCAGGTCGTAGCCGCCCCACTTGTCGAAGACCGGCGGGATGTAGCCGTCCTCGAGGCTCCGCAGCCCCTCGACCTGCTCGCCGGTGGGCGGCTCGACGGCGAGCACCTTGATGGCCGGGTTCTGCTCCTTCAGGAACGTCCCGACGCCCATCAGCGTGCCCGACGTCCCCAGGCCGGCGACGAAGTGCGTGATCTCCGGCACGTCGGCCCAGATCTCGGGACCCGTCGTCCGGTAGTGGGCCTTGGGGTTGGCCTCGTTGGCGTACTGGTAGAGGAAGACCCACTCGGGGTGCTCGTCGGCGAGCTGCTGGGCCATGCGGACCGCGCCGTTGGACCCCTCCTCCCCCGGCGAGTCGATGATCTCTGCACCGAACACCTCGAGCAGCTGGCGCCGCTCCGGCGAGACGTTGCCGGGCAGCACGATCTTGAGCGTGTAGCCGCGCAGCTGGCAGATCATCGCCATGGCGATGCCGGTGTTGCCAGAGGACGGCTCGATGATGGTCTTCCCGGGCGAGAGGGTCCCGTCCTCCTCGGCCTCCGTGATCATCGACAGGGCGATGCGGTCCTTCACGGAGCCCGCCGGGTTCTGCCCCTCCATCTTGCCCAGGATGCGTACGTCGGGGTTGGGGCTCAGCTGCGAGACGTCGACGATCGGCGTGTTGCCGATGAGGTCGAGGACGGAGGAGTAGACGGTCATGGGTGGAGAAGTTGGGGCCGGGCCGGACTGCTGCCGAAATCCGACCCCCATGGTAGGGAATTCTGACCCGGCCAACCACCCTGTGCCCCGTCGTGATTCCCCGGGGCGGCCGGGCGTGCCCGTCGTCACCGGCACGACGGCCGCCGTGGCACCGCTCAGTCCGTGAGCGCGACCGGCTCCTCGGTGATCTGCTCGTCGACGATCCGGTAGGAGCGCAGCGACGGCGCGTCGTCGCGCAGCGACACGATCACGTAGTGCCAGTCGGGGTCCGGGGCCTGGGCCACGTCGGTCGGGGAGGGGTACGCCTCGGTGTGCGTGTGGCTGTGCATCACGCCCAGGAGCTGCCAGCCACGGTCCTCGGCGTCCCGGTCGGCCCGCAGGTGGTCCTTGGGGGCGACGGTGTAGAGCGTGGAGGCGGCCGCAGCGTTCTCGCACGGGTAGAAGTGCCGCACCGTGCCGTCCGCGTCGCCCGCAAAGAGCCCGCAGGCCTCCAGGGGGAACCCTCCGAGCGCGTGGCTGACCATCTCCAGGTGGACCGAACGGGGCATGCGCAGCACGGGTGCAGGGTAGTTCCGGGCGGTAACGTCGCCGCACCATGAAGCAGACCGGCGAACAGGTCGTCGCCACCAACCGGCAGGCCCGGCACCGCTATACGCTCGGCGACACGTTCGAGTGCGGCATCGTGCTGCTCGGGAGCGAGGTGAAGTCGCTCCGGGAGTCCAAGGTGCAGCTCACCGAGGCGTGGGCGTCCATCGAGGGCAACGAGGTCTGGCTGCACGACCTGCACGTCGCGCCGTACTCGCACGCCCAGTCCCACTCGGGCCACGTCCCCGTCCGCGACCGGAAGCTGCTCCTCCACCGCCACCAGATCGACCGGCTGCGCCTCAAGATGCAGGTGGAGCGGCTCACGCTGGTGCCCACGAAGCTCTACTTCAAGGACGGCAGGGTGAAGGTGGAGCTGGCGCTGGGCAAGGGCAAGAACGTGGCCGACAAGCGCCAGGCGATCATCGAGCGCGACACGGCCCGGGAGGCCGCCCGCGAGATGAGCCGGGCCCGGCGGCGCCAGGACTGACCGGCGCGCCGGGCGACCTAGGCAGCGTTGCGGAGCCCCTCGTCGACCTTCTCGTCGCCGGCCGCCACCATGTCGGCGAACTCGCCCGGCGCAAACTGCTCCACGTCGACGTCGGGGGCGGCGAAGGAGACGCCGACGTACGCCTGGTCGACCGAACCACGGAGCACCATGACCACGTCCATCGTGACCGTGGTGCCCTGGTCACCAGTGCCCGACACCCGGTAGGCCGAGGCCCGGTCACCCAGGTCGGGCGCCTCTGCCTGGACCATCGACATCGACATCGTCTCGCCGTCGGCGTCGATGGTCCACTGCGTTCCGACGCAGCTGGCGAACACGTTGTCCATGTCCTCGAAGTGGGCGAGCGGGTCCGGGGCCGACAGGAGACCCTGGAAGAACTCCGGTCCCATCTCCGACCGGCTGAGGGTGGTCTCCGCCCCCTGGTGCACCTCGTTGCGCAGGGGTGCTGCGGCTGCGGGGCAGAACAGCTCGGAGGACCCCCCGTCCTCCGGCTCGCCGTCGGCCCCGGCGCCGTCCTCCCCCGCCGCAGGGCTCCAGCCGGCCGGCACGTCGTCGGCGGCCAGCAGCAGCCCCTCGAGCTCCGAGGTGGTGAGCTCCGGGGCGGTCGTGGTCGTGCGCTGCCGCTCGGTGGTGCTCGACCCGCTCGAGCCCTCGTCCGAACCGGCGCAGCCGGCGACAGCGACGACCAGCGGCAGCAGGACCGCGACGACGGCCCGGCGCACCTGTCGGCGGGAGGCGCTGCTGGCGCCGATCCTCGGGACGTACGGTTCCATCGGTGCCTCCTCACGGGGAGGTACGTCCTCCTCCGGGCACCAGCCTCCGCCGCGCCGATCTACGCAGGCCCAACGGCGGCCCACCTGTCGCAAGGTGCTCCGGAGCAGGCTGCGCGGGCGGTCCGCGGTGCCTCCGGCCGTGCGCCGGCTACTTGGTGGTGAACTTCCACCAGGTGCCGGCGTTGGCGTTGGTGGTGCCCGACGAGTTCACGGCGCGGACCTGCCAGTAGTAGGCGGTCCGGGCCGTCAGCGCCGAGGCCGTGGTGCTCCGGGCGGTCCCGACCGAGGTCCAGGCCCCGTCGCACACGCCGTTGTTGACCTTGTCCACGCAGACCTCGTAGCGGACCACGTTGGTGCTGGCGGCCCAGGACAGGGTCAGCGTGGTGGCCCGGCCGGTGGCGTTGTTGGAGGGGCTGGTCTTGTTGAACGCCCCCGGCAGCGGCGGCGCGACCGTCGTGAAGGTCCACCAGGTGCCGGCGTTGGCGTCGGTCACCCCGGCAGCGTTGCGGGCCCGCACCTGCCACTCGTAGCGGGTGGAGGTGGCCAGGCCGGTCCGCGACGCCGTCCGGGCCGTGCCCGTCGAGGTCCACGTGCCGTCGCACGCCGAGTTGACCGTGGCGTCCAGGCAGTACTCGTAGCTGGTCGCACCGGTGCTTGCGCCCCAGGAGAGCGTGGGCGACGTGGACTGGCCGGTGGCTGCGTTGGCAGGGCTGGTCTTGGCCAGCGCCCCCGGCAGCGACACGAACGTGCCGGTGGTGAAGGTGGACCGGAGCGAGACGTTCGCCTCGGCGGTCGCGGCGCCGGCCACGGCACGCACCTGCCACGAGTAGAGCGTGTGCTGGCCAGGCCAGAGAGGGACGCGCTCGTGGCGGTCCCCACCGGGGCCCATGTGGCGCACGGCGTGGTCAGGCCGGTGACGACGCAGACCTCGTAGCCGGTGGCGCCGGCGCTGGGGGTCCACTGCACCGTGGCGGTCGGGCCGGCGACGCCGGTGGCGCCACGGGCGGGCGAGGTCGTGGAGAACGCCCCGAGCGTCCGGGGACCCGTGGACGCGGCCGAGGCCACGGCCGCGGCGGCGTCCATCATCCCCCTGCCGCACAGGGCGGTCGTGCAGGTGCTGCCCGCCGGGAACGGCGCGACGGTCGACTGCAGGATGCTCAGCACGGTGGCCGGGGAGGCCGACGGGCGGACCGACTTGAGGAGCGCCGCGACGCCCGCCACGTGTGGGGTGGCCATCGACGTGCCCTGGTACCCGGCGTAGGTGTCGGCACCCGGCGAGGTGCGCCCAGCGTTGAGCGTGGAGAGGATGGTCCCCGGGGTCTTCTGGGCGTCGCCGCCCGGCGCAGCGACCTCCACCAGGGAGCCGTAGTTGCTGTAGTAGGCGCGGCTGCCGGTGGAGCCCGTGGCTGCCACGGTCACCACGCCCGCACAGTTGGCGGGCTGGGCGTTCGCCGCGTCGACGTTGGAGTTGCCGGCGGCGACCACCACGGTGGCGCCCACGGCGGTGATGTCGTTGATGGCCTGCTGCTGCGTGGTGCTGCACGCGCCGCTGCCGCCCAGGCTCAGGTTGAGGACCGCCGCGGGGTTGGGGTTGGAGGGGACGCCGGCGACCGCAAGGCCGGCCGACCAGCGCATCCCGTCGACGATGTCGGAGGTGTAGCCGCCGCACTTGCCCAGCACGCGCACCGGGAGGATCTTCGAGCCCGGCGCAATGCCGGCCACGCCGATGCCGTTGTTGGTGGCCGCGGCGATGGTGCCGGCCACGTGCGTGCCGTGCCACGAGCTGTCGTCCACCCCACAGCCGGCGAACGTGCCGGAGGCGTCCTCGGTCGCCGTGATCCAGTCGCCCGGGTCGCTCGGGTCGGCGTCGCGGGCGCCGCCGTCGTTGGCGATGGCCGAGCTGCTGATGAAGTCGTAGCCGGGCACGGTCTGGCCGGCCAGGTCGGCGTGGGCCGTGATGCCGGTGTCGAGCACTGCGACGACCACGTCAGCGGTGCCGGTCGTGGTGTCCCACGCCGGCTGGAGGTTGGCGCCGACGAGGGTGGATCCCGCCGCCGGGACAGCCGGGGCCGACAGGTCCCACTGCTCTGCGTAGCGAGGGTCGGTGGGCACGGCCGACCGGAAGAGGATCGTGTCGGGCTCGGCGTACTCCACGCCCGGCAGCGCGGCGAGGCGGCGCGAGGTGGCGGCCACGGACGCGCCCGAGCGCTTCCGCGGCAGCTTCACGACGGACCGGCCGTCGGCCGAGCGTCGCGCGACGGCGACCGGCTCCCCCGCCTCCCGGTCCAGGTCGGCGGCGACCGGGGCGGCCCCGGGCCGGAACTTCACGATGATCTGGTCGGTCGCACGGGCGTCGCCCGGCACCGCCGGCTCCGGGGCGGGGACCGCCTCGGGCGCGGCGCCCGAGGGTGCGGCCAGCCCGGTGAGGACCACCGAGACGGCCGCCGCGCCGGCGACCACCTTCCACACTGCGCGACCTGCACCGCTTCGAGACATCAGTTCCGCCCTGTCCCGGCGCCCGTGGGTCTGGCGCCGACGCCCCTAGTGCAGCACACCCGGGCAACGACCTCCCAGTCATCGGCACCACTTCGCCCGCTGCACCACCTCGCCAACTGCACCACCACTCGCCAACTGCACCACCAGGTCATCGGCAACGGGCGGCGGATGTCGGAGGGGGCCGGTAGGGTGTGGGTCAACACACAAGGGGCTGACTGGTTTCGACGTTGGGACCTGGAAGCCGTGCGTGCGACCCGAGTTGTCTCAGACTCGTAAAACGGGGACAACCAAAGAACCGCCAACGAGCAGTTCGCTCTCGCCGCCTGATCCGTCAGGAGGTAGAGAGTCATCGTGACCAGCAATGGCGCACGGGGCCAGATCCTCACAGCCCGGCAACAGAAGTGGGGATGGACCGCAGGGAGAGACCGCTGACGGCGTGAAAGACCGCTGACGCCGGGGACAGACCCGGCAGTCGACACCTGCTCCGGCAGGACCGTCAGCCGACCCGCCGGTGCCGCAGCTGTAGAGCGGCAGAGTCGGGAATGGTCGTAGCAGGTTCGGTGACCACCTAGCGGACGGGGGTTCGATTCCCCCCAGCTCCACCAGCTCGCAGATCCACCGGGCGGCAGCGTCCGGGCCGGGGCGTACGCAGGACCCGTCATTTCCGTCGCACGGCCCCCCGGCCGCGACTACGTTGAGCGCTGTTCAACGTTTCTGGGGGAAACCTGATGACTGCACTGTTCAACCGCACCCGTGCCCTGGCGGCACTGCTCCTGGTGGCC
>CAIYXG010000049.1 GCA_903930035.1 uncultured Actinomycetes bacterium
CGGCGCAGAGCGCCGCCAGGGCGGTGAACCCGCCGGCCGAACCGCCGCGGATCACGCAGCGCGCACCGTCCACGAGCCCGCCGCCCGCCAGGTAGTCCGCGACCGCCAGGCAGTCGGCCACGTCGGCCACGCCCCACTGCCCCCGGAGCGCGTCGCGGTAGTCGCGCCCGTAGCCGGTCGACCCGCGGTAGTTGACGTCGGCCACGGCAAACCCGCGGGTGGTCCAGAACTGGACCGAGGTCGAGAGCTCGGGCCGGGCGCTCGCGGTCGGCCCGCCGTGGATCCGCACGACGAGCGGCGGGGCGGCGTCGGCCGGCCCGACGGTCCCGTCGAGGCGGGGCAGGTAGACGAGCGCGTGGGCGACCGGCTCGTCGGTGGCGTCGGACGCGGTCGGCGCCGTGGGGAACGTCACGTGCTGCGGGAGCGAGACGCTCGACGGGTCGAGCACGGGTGGCGCCGGCCGCAGGTCAGTGAGCCCCAGGGTCGCGGGGTCGACCAGCAGCACCGAGGTCGTCCGGTCGGGGCCACCGCCCACGACCACGACCGACGCACCGTCGGCCACGAGCAGCTCCACGTAGGAGATGCCCGGGACCGCGTCGGCGCGCCCCGTGACCGGGTCCCAGATCCAGACCGTGTGGAACCCGTCGTGCTGGGCGGCCAGCGCGACCCGGTCGGCCAGGAACCCGTAGCGGCTGCCGCCGGAGACCCAGCGCGGCTCGCCCACCTCGCCGGGCACGTCGACCACGTCGCCGCGCTCGTTGCGCAGCCGCCAGGTGCCGCCACCGGGACCGTCACGGTCGTCGCAGAACCACAGCACCCCGTCGGGGGCGAACGACGGCAGGCATGCGCTCGTCGTCCTGCCACCGTGCCGGCCGCCGGCCACGCACACCGGGTCCGACACGCGCGCCGCACCGTCACGCACCTCGAGCCCGGCGCACCACAGCTCGGCCGCGTCCCACGGCATGTCCGGGTGGTCCCAGCGCAACCACGCCAGCCGGGTGCCGTCGGGCGAGACGGTCGGCGCCGCCATGAAGTCGCCGGTGCCGGGGTCGCCCGGGGCGAACAGCTCGACCACCTGGCCGGCCGCATGGTCGAGCAGGCACAGGTCGTTGACGGGCTCGGGGAAGGGCGTGCCGCCGCCGTCGCAGTGGCGCTCGCGCTCGACGACCGACCATGCGCCGCCCGGCCCAGACGACCCGGCGGCGTACCGCCAGGCCCGCGGCGCGGGCGGGGCAGGGGCCAGCGGCACGGGCCCGTCGGAGGTCAGCAGGTACGGCCGGGCGTCGGCGTCGTCGACCGCCACGACCCGGTCGCCGGCGACCCAGGACGACCCGCCGCCGTACTCGTTCACGCGGGTCCGGACGCTGGCGCCCGCAGCCAGGTCGGTGGACACGCCGGCGCGCCACTCCACCAGCGCGCTCCGGCCGCCCTCGGCCGGGCGGCCCTCGGTCCACCGCACGACCGGCCCGTCGGGCCCGCCGGCCAGCGACAGGTCGCCGAACCGCGGGGCACCGGCGACCGCGTCGGCCGGGGTCAGCAGCGACGGCCAGGTGCCGTACCGCCCCACGGCCATGTCAGCGGTCCGCCACGTCAGCCCGTGACGAGCTTGCCGAGGCGCTCGATGCCCTCGACCAGGTCGTCGTCGCCCAGCGCGAACGAGAACCGCCCGTAGCCCGGCGTGCCGAACGCCTCGCCGGGCACGAACGCCACCTTGGCCTCCTCGAGCACCAGGTCGGCCAGCTCCAGGGTGCTCGACGCCGTGCGGCCGCCCAGGTCCACGCCCACCAGCCCGGTCAGGTTGGGGTATGCGTAGAACGCGCCCTGCGGCTCGGGGCACACCACGCCGGGGATCTCGTTGAGCATGCGGTGCATGGTCTGCCGGCGCCGGTCGAACGCCGCGCGCATCTCGTCGACCGCGGTGAGGTCGCCCGACACGGCAGCGAGCGCAGCGGCCTGGGCCACGTTGCAGACGTTGGAGGTCAGGTGCGTCTGCAGGTTGGTGGCACCGGCCACGACATCCTTGGGGCCGATCAGCCAGCCCACCCGCCAACCGGTCATGGCGTAGGTCTTGGCCACGCCGTTCAGGATCACGCACTGGTCGGCGATCTCCGGCACCACGGCCTGGATGGAGTGGTGCTCGGCGTCCCCGTACACCAGGTGCTCGTAGATCTCGTCGGTGATGACGACGATGCCGTGCTCCACGGCCCACCGGCCGATGGCCTCGATCTCGTCCCGGGGGTAGACCGCGCCCGTGGGGTTGGACGGCGACACGAAGACGAGCGCCTTGGTGCGGGGCGTGCGGGCCGCCTCGAGCTGGTCGACCGTGACCCGGAAGCCGGTCGCCTCGGTGGTCTGCAGCACGACGGGCACACCGCCCGCCAGCGCGATGGGCTCGGGGTAGGTGGTCCAGAAGGGCGCCGGGAGCAGGACCTCGTCGCCCTCGTCGACCAGCACGGTGATGGCGGCGTAGACGGCGTGCTTGCCGCCGTTGGTGATGACGACCTGCGACGGGTCGACCTGCACGCCGGAGTCGCGCAGCGTCTTGGCCGCCACGGCCTCCTTCAGCGCCGGCAGGCCTGCCGCCGGGGTGTACCGGTGGTTGGCCGGCACCAGGCAGGCCGCAGCCGCAGCCTCGGCGATGTGGGCCGGGGTCGGGAAGTCGGGCTCGCCGGCACCGAACCCGATGACGGGCTCGCCGGCAGCCTTGAGCGCCTTGGCCTTGGAGTCCACGGCGAGCGTGGCCGACGGCGTGATGGCGGCGACGCGCGCCGCGATGCGGGAGGCGGAGGGGTCGGTCATGGGCCGGACCCTACTTCGCCCCGCAACGCTCCTCCCCCTCGGAATGCGGCCCGTGCTGCGCC
>CAIYXG010000050.1 GCA_903930035.1 uncultured Actinomycetes bacterium
AGGCACTGGTTGTCCTGGACCAGGTCGAAGTCGCCCCGGCGCTGGCGCAGGTGGTCCCACGCCCGCAGCGAGAAGGCCAGGGGCTCGGGGAACGTCCCGGTCGAGAACGCGGTCACCTCGGCCCAGTCCCAGCGGTCCTTCAGCTCCCAGAACGCCGGCATCCGCATGGGGAAGTAGTCGTTGTAGATGTCCAGGCTGGGCAGCTCGACCAGCGGGACCCGCTCGTCGACGATCGGGTAGGGCTGGCCGGACAGCACCTCGACGTGGTGCCCCAGGTCCACCAGTGCCTTGGAGAGGTGGCGGGTGTAGACGCCCTGGCCCCCCACGTGCGGCTTGCCGCGGTAGGTCAGATAGGCGACCCGAAGGGGATCGTCGGGCCCCGGACGCCGTCGCGGCGCACCAGGTCGGGGGGAGAGTTCGCCGGACTGCATGACGTACCAGCATCCTCCCGGGGTTCACGGAGGGTCAAAACGAGGGCGTCCAGAGTGCGAGGATGACCACGATGCGTGGTCTTGTGCAGCGGGTGGAGCAGGCGTCGGTGGTCGTGCGGGCCGTCGACGCCGACGGTCGGCCGACCGGGCAGGAGGAGCTGACCGGGCAGGTGGGCCACGGGCTCTGCGTCCTGGTGGGCGCCGGCCGGGATGACGACCTGGCCGCCGCGCACCGGCTGGCCGACAAGCTGTGGCGCCTCCGGGTGTTTGCCGACGACGCGGGCGCCATGAACCTGTCGCTGGCCGACCGCCACGAGGCCGGGGCCCCCGCCGAGGTCCTGGTCGTCAGCCAGTTCACGCTCTACGGCGACACCCGGAAGGGCCGGCGGCCGTCGTTCGTGGACGCCGCGCCGCCCGACCTGGCCGAGCCCCTCGTGGAGGCCGTCGTGGCCCGGCTGCGGGAGCTCGGTGCCACGGTCGCCACCGGGAGGTTCCGGACCGACATGGCGGTGTCGCTGGTCAACGACGGGCCCGTCACGCTCCTGCTGGAGGTGTGACCCCGTCGTCGGGGGACGCTGCGGCCGACCTCCCATGGTCGCCGGTGCCCGGGTCGTCGCCGTCGGTCTCGTCCAGGTCGGTGCTGCCCGTGCCGGGCGGTCCGGACCGCCGCCGGACCGTCCACACGCCCACCCCGGCCAGGGTGCCGAGCGCCAGCACGAGCGCCGGGAGGTCGCCCAGGGCCTGGGCCGGGGTGGTGGCCGTGAGCCGGGGGACGTCGGCGTAGCGCACCGCCTGCTCGGAGACGTCGGTGCGCTGCAGCACCGTGCCGTCGGGGTCGACGAACGCGGTGAAGCCGGTCGGGGCGGCCTGGACGAGCCACCGCCCGCTCTCCACGGCGCGCAGCACCGACGTGGCGATCTGCTGGGTCTGGACCTGGGTGAGCCAGTAGGACGAGCCGTTGGTGGGGTTGACCACGATCTCGCCGCCGCCCCGGACGCCTTCCCGGACCCTCCGGCCGAAGAAGACCTCCCAGCTGATGGCGACCGCCAGCGGCCCGGCGGACGTCTCGACCGTGGCGCCGCCCTTGCCCGGCACCTGGTCCCTGGGCGGGAGGGTGCCCGCGGCGATGGGCTCCAGCAGGTTCCGGAACGGGACGTACTCGCCGAACGGCACCCGCCGGTTCTTGTCGTACCGGTCGCCGAGCGAGCCGTCCGGGTTGACCACGACGACGTAGTTGGCGAACTGGTCGGCCCCGACGCTCTCCACGACGCCGACCAGGACCGGGGCGTCGAGCCGGGCGGCCTCGCGGGCGATCTCGGTCTTCCAGACGTTGTCCTCGAACGCCGAGTCGATGTTGACCGTGTCCTCGGGCCAGACCACCAGGTCGACCGGCGGCTGCACCTTGCGGGTGGCCTCCATCGACCGGTTGAAGGCGGCGGCCGCGTCGCCCTGCGAGAAGCGGGTGCCCTGGGGGCCGCCACCCTGCACGGCGGCGACCCGCACGGTCCCGACCGGCTCCCCGAGGGGGACGGCCACGCCGAGCGCCGCGACCACCGCCACGGCCGCCACCACGGCGAACGACTGCCGCCACCGGCGCTCCCAGAGCGCCAGGTAGACGGCGACGCCGAGCACGGCCACGACCCCGCCCAGCAGCAGGGCCCCGCCGACGCGGGCCACCGGCAGGAGCGGACCGCGGCTCTGCGTCAGCGCCAGCACGCTGAGGGGCACCCCGCCGAACGGGGCGTGCCAGTGGAACCACTCGAACGCCACCACCAGCGCCGGGAGGACCAGCAGCCGCCGCCGGTCCCGCGGGCACGCGGCCGACACCGCACCCCCCATGAGCCCCCAGAAGACCGCCACGGCCAGGACGTACCCCGGCGCCGTCAGCCGCCACATCCAGACGGTGGACGGCGCGAACCAGCCGACGCCCACCATGTAGCCCACGGCGAACCGGCGGCTGGTGGAGCGGCCGCCCAGCTCGGCGAGCCACAGCGCGACGCCGACTGGCGCCAGCGGCCACCAGCCCCACGGCGGCAGCGCGGCGCAGATCAGCAGCCCGGCGGCGAGCGACCGCAGCAGCGGAGGGAAGCGTCGTACCATGCCGTCGCATCCTCGCACCCTCGTGAGCGCCGCAGGAGGCACATGCCGCTCCACCGCACCCACGTCAGCCCACGGCCCTCGACCTGCGGGTCGTGGTGGTCGCGCTGCTCGTTCCAGCTCGCCGCCGCGGTCGCGGTCTCGATCGCCCTGCTGCTCACCGGCTGCTCGTCGACAGAGACGGCCGCGCCCGAGGAGCCGGTGGGCTACACCCGCAGCCCCGTGCGCTCCGTGGCGGGCCAGAGCCTCCCGGCGGCGGACGACGGGTCGGCGCTCCCGCTCGCGGCCCCCGAGGGCGGGCTGCGACTGCTCTTCCTCGGCTTCACCTCCTGCCCCTACGAGTGCCCGACGACGCTGTCCAACCTGAAGCGGGCCGTGCAGCGGCTGCCCGAGCAGGACCGCAGCCGGGTGACCGTCGGGCTCGTGGCGGTCGACCTGGCCCGTGACACCGGCCCGGAGCTCGCCGGGTTCGTGGACGGCGTGCTGCCGGGCGAGGCTCCCGAGGGCGTCGGCCTCCTGGCGGCGGACGACGCGTCGTTGCGGCAGGTGACGGGCGCGCTCGGAGCCTCCTACTCCGCCATGCCCAACGCCGACGGCACCCCCAACATCACCCACACCACCGAGGTGTACGCCGTGGACGACCAGGGCGACGTGGTCCGGCAGTGGCCGTTCGACGCGCCGCCGGACGGGATCGCCGGGGAGCTGGCGCAGCTCCTGGCCGGCAAGCGGTCGCTGGGCTAGCCCCGCCGGTCCG
>CAIYXG010000051.1 GCA_903930035.1 uncultured Actinomycetes bacterium
CCGCCGGCACCTGCGGGGCCGCGGCGTCGAGCAGGCGGGCGCCGGCCTCCAGCTCGGGGGCCAGGTCCTCGCCGCCGGCGGCGCGCAGGGGCAGGTCGCGGCGCCAGGTGGCGAACTCGTCGACCCACACGACCACCTCGAACTCGTGCGCGCCGGGACGGTCGGGGACGACCACCGCGTCGCAGCCGCCGTCGCGTCCCACCGCCAGCGGGACGTGGGACCACTCCCCGTCGAGCGGTCGCCAGCGGACCACCCCCGCCAGGACACCGTGCCCGTCGCACACCGCCTGGGCGGTCACCCGGACCGGGTCGCCCACGACCGCGGCGGGCGCCCGGCCCGACGGCGTGCGCGGCGCGACCTCTGTGACTGCCACCCGCGGCGGCCGGGGCGTGGGCGGGAGCCCGGGGCCGCTCACCGGCGGCGCACCGCCCACGTGAACTTGCCCGACGCGAACGGCAGGTCGTCGGTCGAGATCCAGATGCCGGAGATGGTGAACGCCTGGATACCGGTCAGGTTGGCCCGCCCCAGGACGAACAGCGTCCGGTCGACGCCGCTCGCCGGGTCCGCCACCGTCAGCTGCCCGGTCACGAACGGGCTGCCCTCCCGGCCCTGGACCTTGATGGCCGCGGTCTGGTCGCCGTTGGTGAGCCGGGCAGAGAGCTGGCCGTCGTTGGCGGTGGTGTCGGTCAGCTGGGGCAGGCTGGCGGCGTCGAGCGGGAACGTCCCCGAGAACCGCAGCGGGCCGGTGATCTCGACGTCCACCCCCACCTGCTGGGCCGACCCTGCCGCCCGGAGCGGCGTGACCACCGTGGAGGCGTCGGCCCCGAGCAGCTTGCGGCCCGTGTCGTAGTCGTAGAAGACCGACGGGCCGCCGCAGCTCCCGCCGCGCCGGCAGAGTGCGTGCGTGAAGTAGCGGCCCTCGGCCGTCCAGCCGAACTCGCCGGGACCGAACACGGCGTCCTTCGGGAGGCGGGGCGGCGTGGCGTCCACGACCGGGCCGCCGACGGTCGCCACCAGGCTGACCTTGCGGCACCGGGGGCCGGAGCCGAACACCACCCGGGTGCTGTCGGGGGAGACGGCCGGGCTGCAGATGCGCGGGGACACGGCGAGCACGGTCCGGTCGAGCGTGTCGGTCGAGACCTTGAGCAGCTCCTGGCGCCCCTTGGAGGGGCCGACCGCGACCAGGAACCGGCCGTCCGGCGAGAACTGCGGGTCGTCGGCGGAGAACAGCGTCGGGGTCTCGGCGAAGGCGCCCGGCGTCGCGACCGAGAGCGTGTAGCGCCGGGACGTGCCGGGCACGACGCTCTGGATGAGCAGCAGCTGCGTGGTGGCCGACCACGTGACGCCGATCGCGGACCGCAGCGACGGGTCGCCGATGCGGCCCGCCGGGACGCCCGTGACCGAGACCGTCTTCACGACGTTGCCGAGCGTGTCCGACGCCGGGAGCGGCGCCGGGAACGCGCCCTCGGTCGAGACGCCGCGCTCGGTCCGTCGGGGCTCCACCATGTCCTTGGTGCCCACGGCGACGTAGGCGACCTGGGTGCCGTCGGTGTTCCAGGCCAGCACCGGGGCCCGGCCCACGACCGACGTGACGGCGTCGTTGGCGAGCGTGACGGCCGGGCTGCCGTCGAGCGCCCGGGCGACCACCGCACCCTGCGCCGAGATCCACGCCACGCGCCCCCCGTCGGGCGAGAGCGCGACGGCGCCCACCCCGGCGGGGCCGACGGCGGCGCCGAACCCGACCGAGGTCGGCGCAGCCACCCCCTGGCCCACCAGCACCTCGCCGGACGCCGTCACGAACGCCACCGTGCCGGTCGGCGTGGCGCGGGTGGGGCTGCCGGACGACCCGTCGGGGGCGACGGTCGTCGAGGTCGGCAGGGTGCCGGCCGGGCCGGTCTGGCGCGAGGCCCCCGTGGCGGCGGGCGCCGCGCCGGCGCCTAGGACGAGCAGACCTGCCAGCACCGCTGCAGCAAGGACCCCGGCGGCGACGGCGCGCCCGCGGCGGGCCGTGGGTCGGGGCGCGGCGGCCGGTTCGGTCACGGCGCCACGATACCGGCGCG
>CAIYXG010000052.1 GCA_903930035.1 uncultured Actinomycetes bacterium
GGCCCTCGCACCGGGTCCGTACCGGCGACGTGGTCGAGCTCCTCGCCGACCCGGTCCGGCCGCCCGAGCAGGTCGTGGCCGACCCCGCCGTCGAGTTCACCGTGCGCTACGAGGACGACGACGTCGTGGTGGTCGACAAGCCGCCCGGTCTCGTGGTCCACCCGGGTGCCGGGCACAAGGAGCACACCCTCGTGCACGGCCTGCTGGCCCGCTACCCGGAGATGGCCCAGGTGGGGCAGCCGGAGCGGCCGGGACTGGTGCACCGGCTGGACCGCGGGACCTCGGGCCTGCTGGTGGTGGCCCGGACGCCCGAGGCCCACGCCGACCTGGTCGGGCAGCTGTCGGACCACTCCGTCGAGCGGGTCTACACGGCGCTGGTCTGGGGCCGGCCCCGGCACGCCAGCGGGATGGTGGACGCCCCGATCGGCCGGTCCCGGCGCGACCCGCTCCGGATGACGGTGGCCGAGGACGGCCGCGAGGCACGGACCCGCTACCGGGTCGACCAGACCTTCGACGAGCCGGGTGCCGCGGCGCTGGTCACGTGCTGGCTCGAGACCGGTCGCACGCACCAGATCCGAGTCCACATGGCGTCGGTCGGCCACCCCGTCGTGGGCGACGACAAGTACGGCGGCGACCGTCGGGGCGTCTCCAGCCACCGGCCGGTGCTGCACGCCCGGCGGCTCTCCTTCGTGCACCCCGGCACGGGGGAGCAGGTGGAGTTCGAGTCCCCGTTCCCCGACGACCTGCAGGCCGTCGTCGACCGGTTCGCCTGACGCCGCAGGGGGCGTCCCGGCGGCGGCTCAGCCCTCGCCGGGCCAGGGCGCGTCGCCCCGGGTGATCCTGGCCAGGTCGGTGAGCGTGTAGTTCTCGAGCAGGGTCCGCATGCGGTCCCCGACGTCGCCCCAGATGGCCAGCAGGACGCACTGCCCCTCGTGGTCGCACGAGCCGTCGGTGTGCGGCCGGCCGAAGTCGCCGGCCTGGATGGGTCCGTCGACGGCGGAGACGATCTGGGCGAGGGTGATCTCGTCGGGGTCGCGGGCCAGCACGTAGCCGCCGCCCACGCCGCGCTTGGACCGCACGAGCCCTGCGCCCTTGAGGGCCAGGAGGATCTGCTCCAGGTACGGCTGGGGGAGGCCCGTGCGCTCCGCGATGTCGCGGACCGAGGTGGGGGAGCCCCCCTCGTGGAGCGCGAGGGACAGCAGCGCACGGCTGGCGTAGTCCCCCCGGGTCGAAACCTTCACCCGGCCATCGTAGGCAACCTGCCCGCCCGGCCGTGGGGTTCGCGGCCGCCGCCGCCGGGGGAGGTTCACTCTGGCGGGCATCCTCGCTACCGTGGGGGCGACCGGAAGGACGTCACGTTGCCTGGTGCGACCGGGGACCTCCCCACCTCCCACGAACCCACCCCCCAGGACCCCGGCACCCCGGAGCTGGTCCTGCCCGACTACGAGGGCGCGTGCGTCTCCAACCTGGTCGACGTGCTCGTCGACGACCCCGACGCCGCCCCGGACTGGGTCCCGGCCGGCGTGCGCGGCGCCCAGCAGGTGGTGCTGCTCGTGCTCGACGGCCTGGGCTGGCGCCAGATGCAGGAGCGCTGGTCGCTGCTCCGCGGGTTCCCGCTCATGGACGGGGTGCCCATCACGACCGTGGCGCCCACCACCACGGCCACGGCGCTGACCTCCATCTCCACGGGCCTCCCGCCCGGCGAGCACGGCGTGGTGGGGTACCGCATGAGCATGGCGGGCGACATCCTGAACGTGCTGCGCTGGACGACCTCCAAGGGGGACGCCCGCGAGAGCCTCCCGCCCGAGTCGGTGCAGCA
>CAIYXG010000053.1 GCA_903930035.1 uncultured Actinomycetes bacterium
GACCTCGATCACGCCGGCGGAGTGGCCGTGCGCCGTGTCCACGACCAGCACGTCGACGCCGGCCTCGACGAGCGCCTCGGCCCGGGCCAGCGCGTCGTCGCCGACACCCACCGCGGCCCCGCAGCGGAGGCGGCCCTGGGCGTCCTTCGTGGCGTGCGGGTACTTGATCTTCGTGTTGATGTCCTTGACGGTGATCAGGCCGGTGATGCGGCCCTCGTCGTCGACCACCGGCAGCTTCTCGATGCGGTGGCGGCCCAGGATGGTCCGGGCCTCCTCGAGGCTGGTGCCCTGCGGCGCGGTGACCAGGCCCTCGGAGGTCATGACCTCACGGATGGGGCGGTGGACGTTGTCCTCGAACCGCAGGTCGCGGTTGGTGAGGATGCCGACCAGGTGGCCGGTCCCGTCCACGATCGGCACGCCGGAGATCCGGTACATGGCCATCAGGTCGAGCGCCGCGGAGACGGGCTCGTCGGGGCCCAGGGTGACGGGGTCGACGATCATGCCGGACTCGGAGCGCTTCACCTTGTCGACCTCGGTGACCTGGTCCTCGATGGACAGGTTGCGGTGCACGATGCCCAGACCGCCCTCGCGGGCGACGGCGATGGCCAGGCGGGCCTCGGTGACCGTGTCCATGGCGGCCGACATGAGCGGCACGGCCAGCTCGATGTCGTCGGTCAGGCGGGTCGTGGTCGAGACCTCGGCGGGGACCACGTCGCTGGCGTTGGGGACCAGGCACACATCGTCGAACGTCAGACCCATGGGACCGAAGCGGTCGGCGGACGGATCGGCGGACGGTCGGTCGTCGGGGAGGGCTGCCATGGGTCGATGGTAGTCGGCGCAAAACGGGCCGTCGTACGCTCCCGGCGTGCCCGGACCGCTGCTCCCGCCCGACGCTGCCGACGACCTCGACCCCGGCCGGTTCGCCGCGCACCACGCCGAGGTGCGGGGCACGCGGCTCGAGTACCTCCACGAGGGCGGCGGCCGTGGCGGCGTCCCGCTGCTCGCGCTGCACGGCTGGCCCGAGACCCGCCGCATCTGGTGGCGCGCCGTGCCGCTGCTGGTCGCTGCGGGCTTCGAGGTCGTCGCACCGGACCTGCGGGGCTTCGGCGGCTCGGGGCCCGGTGGCGACGGCCGGGGCGACGTCGTGGCCCACGCGCTCGACATGGCCGCGCTCCTGGCCCGTCTGGGGACGGAGCTCGGCCACGACCGCTGGGTGGTGGCCGGCGGGGACCTGGGTGGCCCGGTCGGTGTGGAGCTGGCGCTGCGGGAGCGCGCCCGGGTGGACCGGACCGTGCTGTTCAACGCACCGCTGCCCCGGCTGTCCGACGACCAGCTGGTGGCCCCGGACGGCACCTCGCTGCGGGCGCTGCCCGGTGCCGACGCGCTCGACTACTTCGTGCGCCAGGGCCGTGACGCCGACGGGCTGGCGGCCGAGCTGGGCACGCCGCAGGCCCGGCAGGACTACGTGGCCGGGTTCTACGGGCCCCGGGGGTGGGCGGCGCCGGGTGCGTTCGACCCGGCCGCGGCGGCGTTCCACGCCGCGCCGTTCGCCGACGCCGGGTCGTTCCGGGCCACGCTGCGGACCTACGAGTCGGTGTTCGACCGGGCGCTGCGGACCGGCCGCCCGGTGTTCGCCGCCGACCCCGACCTGCGGGTGCTGGTCCTGCACGGGACGGCCGACGGCGTCGTGGCGCCGGACTTCGGCGAGCTGGCGGTGCGGGCCTACCCGAACTCCGTCGGACCGGTCCGGCTGGACGGCTGCGGGCACTTCGTCCAGTGGGAGGCGGCCCAGGAGCTGGTGGTCCACCTGACCGCGTTCTGCGCAGACCTTCTAGGCTGACGGGATGCCCACGCTGACGTTCGAAGGCGAGACCCACGGCGAGATCGTGATCAAGGTGACGCGCTGGCTCGCGTCGCTCGAGGAGGGCGACCCCGGCAACCTGAGCGCGGTCGAGGCCGTCCACCAGGGGGCGGAGCTCACCAAGGACGCGCTGCGGATCATCGCGGCGGCGGCGCCGGCGCCGGTGGCGCAGTCCGACGTGGTCAAGGGCCTGACCAACATGGGCTACAAGGTCACC
>CAIYXG010000054.1 GCA_903930035.1 uncultured Actinomycetes bacterium
ACACCACCGTCAGGCCGACCGCGAACGACACGCCGAGGTAGCCGATGCCGGAGTTCACGACGCCGGCCGCGCCCAGCTCGATGCCGCCGACGGCGATCGGCCCCTTGGCCGTCTCGAGCGCCTTGGCGGCGAAGATCGCCGAGCCGCAGCCACCGAAGACGAGCAGGAAGGTGCCGATGAACTCGGCCCCGAGCTGCTTGGAGTACTTCTTCATGTCCATGCGGACCCCCTTCCCGGCCTCGGCCGGACGTGTACTCGGGCGCGGCGGCGCCAGAGAACGACGAGCGTAGGAACGGGGGCGGGCCCGGGCGCGGATGGTGCGGCCGCAATGACCGGCCGTCCATCAGGTCCCGCGCTGCCGGCCCTGCCGCGGTCCGGCCACCAGGGGCCGCGGTCCGCGGCGGACGGGCAGGGGCTCAGTCCGAGTACTGGTCGCGCAGGACGTGCTTGAGCACCTTGCCCGCCGGGTTGCGGGGCACGACGTCGACGATCTCGAGCTGCTCGGGCAGCTTCTGGGTCATCAGGCCGGACTCCTTCAGGTGCCGCACCATCTCCTCGAACGAGAGGTCCTCGGCGCCCTCGGCGGTCTGCACGACGGCGCACACCCGCTCGCCCGAGGACGGGTCCGGCAGGCCGATCACGGCGACGTCACCGACCTGCGGGTGCGTGTAGAGCATGTCCTCGACCTCCTTGGCCGAGACGTTCTCCCCCTTACGGATGATGATGTCCTTCACCCGGCCCGTGATGACGATGTTGCCGGTCTCGTCGAACTTCCCGATGTCGCCGGTGCAGAAGTAGCCGTCGGCGTCGAAGGCCTCCTTGTCGAGCTCGGCGTCGAGGTAGCCCTTCATCAGCTGCGGGGCCTTGGCCCGGATCTCCCCGTCCTCGCCGTCGCCGGCCAGGGTGCCGTCCAGCTTCACCAGACGGATCTCGACCCCCGGCATGGGCTTGCCCTCCGAGCGGGCCAGCTCCTCGTCGGTGTCGTCCACCGACGCCATGGTCAGGATGGGCGCCTCGGTCAGGCCGTAGCCCGACAGGATCGGGGCGTCGAAGACCTCGCGCATCTCGGCCACCAGCGCCGGGGGCTTGGGGGCGCCGCCGCCGGGGAACCCGCGGACGTCGGGGAAGAGCGGCGCGTCCGCCTTCTTCTGGGCCGCCAGGTAGGTCTGGTGGAAGATCGTCCCCGAGCCGGCCAGCGTGACGTGCTCGCGCGACAGCACGGCAGGGGTCTCGTCGGGCAGGAACGACTCCATCAGGATGTTGGAGCAGCCGGACTGCAGGCTCGAGAACAGCCAGGTGATGCCGCCGATGTGGGTGAACGGGAAGATGAGCGCGTTGCGGTCGGACTCCACCAGCGCCAGCCGCTCGGCCATGCCGTAGGACACCGCGGCGATGGTGCCGTCGGTGTGCTGCGCACCCTTGGGGTCCGCGGTCGTGCCCGACGTGTAGAAGAGCCACCGGACGGGGTCGTCGGACGGGTCCGGCAGCGGCGGCAGCGTGGCCGGGTCGCCCTGGGGCAGCGCCTTGTCGGCCACCAGGACCGACATCGAGCCGCCGTTGGCCCGGGAGATCTCGGTGGCCATCGCCTGGAAGTCGAAGTTCTTCCAGACCGACGGGACCACCAGGAGCGTGGCCCTCGCCTGGGCCGTGCAGAACCCCACCTCACGCTCCCGGTAGATGGGGAGCATCGGGTTCTGGACGGCGCCCAGCCGGCTGAGCGCCCCGACGAGCACGAGCGACTCGAGCCAGGTCGGCAGCTGCCACGAGACCACGTCGCCGGCCTGCACGCCCTGGTTGGCGAACCCGGCCGCGGCGCGCTCGGCCTCGGTGCGGTACTCGGCGAAGGTCATGGTCCGCATGTCCTCGTCGACCGCCATGAGGGCGTCGGGCGTGGCCGCGACGCGAGCCTCGAGCAGTTCCCAGAGCGTTCGGCCCTGCAGCATGTGGTTCCCCCTGGTCGTGGGCGTGGGCGCCCACGGTCCGCGGGCGTGCGGCGCCGAGTCTACGGAGGCGGGGCGGACCCGCGCGACGGACGGACCTGCTCAGCCGGGGGTCGGGACCTCGGTGCCGGCCGGGGCCACGAACACCTGCCGGTTCCCGAGGGGCGCCGTCAGCGGCAGCACCACCTGCGCCAGCTCCGTGCCCGCCGGGCACGGCTCGCCCTGCTCGGGCACCAGCACGACCGGCAGCACCGTCACCACCGAGTCGCCCTCGCTCAGCGACACCTGGGCGAGCACCTCGTTGCGCACCAGCGAGCAGCTCACGCGCACCAGCAGCTGGGTGCCGTCGCCGTTGGG
>CAIYXG010000055.1 GCA_903930035.1 uncultured Actinomycetes bacterium
CGACCACCACGTGGCGCGGACCGTGCGGGGTGGGCCGGGTGCGCGGCAGCACCAGCTCGCCGCCCAGCGCGCCGGCGGCGGCCACGCCCGCGTCGCCGGCGACCCCGTCGTCGCCCACCACGGTGGCGGAGTCCCAGTCCAGCTGCTCCACCGTGGCGTCGACCCGCAGCAGGAAGCGTCGCAGCCGGGCCGCGACTCCCTCGCCGAGCCCGGCGTCCACGTCGAGCAGCACGCGGCCCTCCTGGCGGGTGGCCCGCAGCCAGTAGCCGAGCTTGCCGGTGGGCTGGAGCAGGAACGCCCACGCGGACTCCCCCGCCGACAGCGCCCCGACGTCGGCCGAGAGCTGGCCCTGCAGGAAGGTCACGGCGTCGCCGCCGGACACGGCGAGCACGTCGCGGGTGCCGGGCACGACGGTCACGACCGCCCCTTGCGCTGGGCGGTCATGCGCTCGGCCGCCGGCACCGCCGAGAGCAGCGCCCTGGCCTTGTTGCGGGTCTCGAGCTCCTCGTCGTCGGGCACCGAGTCGGCCACCACGCCGGCGCCGGCCTGCACCGACGCGCGGCGCACGCCGTCCGGGCCGGGGGCGTCCACGAACATCGTCCGGATGGCGATGGCCGTGTCGATGTTCCCCGAGAAGTCCAGGTAGCCGACCACGCCGGCGTACGGGCCCCGGCGGGTGGGCTCGAACTCGTCGATGACCTCCATGGCGCGGACCTTCGGGGCGCCCGAGACGGTGCCGGCCGGCAGGGTGGCCCGGAGCACGTCGATCGGCGTGCGGCCCTCGGCCAGCTCGCCCGAGACCTGCGAGGTCAGGTGCATCACGTGGCTGTAGCGCTCCAGCGTCATGAGCTCGTCGACCTCGCACGTGCCGTAGCGGACCACGCGGCCCACGTCGTTGCGGGCCAGGTCCACCAGCATCAGGTGCTCGGCGCGCTCCTTGGGGTGCTCGAGCAGCTCGGCGGCCAGCTGGCGGTCGTGCTCGTCGGTGCGGCCACGGAACCGGGTGCCGGCGATGGGCCGCGACACGACCCGGCCGTCGAGCAGCTGCACCATGGGCTCGGGCGAGCACCCGACCAACGTCAGCTCCGGCTCGCGCACGTAGTACATGTACGGGCTCGGGTTGACCTGGCGCAGGACGCGGTAGACGTCGAGCGGGTCGGCCCGCAGGTCCAGGTCGAACCGCTGCGACAGCACGACCTGGAAGACGTCGCCCGAGAGGATGTACTCCTTGGCCGCCGTGACCGCCGCCTGGTACTGGCCCGGGGCCATGGAGGACACGACGCCGTCGGGCACCTCGTCGCGGCCGGGCGGGGCCACGAGCGGCTCGTCGATCGGCGTGGCCCCGTCGGCCGCCATGCGGTCCAGCCGGCCGAGCGCCTCCTCGTAGACGGCGTCCACCTCGGCCTCGGACGCCCCCTCCGGCACGAAGGCGTTCACGATCAGCGTGACGCGCTGCGACCAGTGGTCGTAGGCCGCCAGCTCGCCGATCACCGAGAGCACGGCGTCGGGCCAGCCCCGGTCGTCGGCCGGGGCGTCGGGCAGGTGCTCGACCTCGCGCACGACGTCGTAGCCCAGGAAGCCGACCACCCCGGAGTGCAGGGGCGGCAGCTCCTGCCCCTCGCCCAGCCCCAGCTCGGCGGCCGACGGCGCCCGGTAGTGGCCGAGCAGCGCCTCGAGCGCGGCCAGCACGCCCTGGTCCGTGGGCACGTGGTCGGGGACGTCGCCGGTCAGCGTCACGCTGCCCTGCCGCGACACCAGGCGGGCGCGGGGGTCGCGGCCGACGAACGACCAGCGGCTCCACCGGCCGCCGTGGTCGACCGACTCGAGCAGGAACCCGGCGCCGCCGGCGTCGTCGTCGCCGCACAGGCGGACGAACGCGGCGAGCGGGGTGGTCAGGTCGGCCAGCAGCTCCCGCCACACCGGCACGACCCGGTGGGTGCGGGCGACCTGGTGGAACCGCTCCCGGTCGGGCAGGGCCACGTCAGCCGTCCTCGGCGGGCGCCGCGTCGCCGAACGACCGGTAGAAGCACGTGTACTCGCCGGTGTGGCAGGCGCCCTTGCCCTCCTGCTCGACCAGGAACAGCAGCGTGTCGACGTCGCAGTCGAAGTAGGCCTCGCGGATGAACTGCCGGTCGCCCGAGGTGTCGCCCTTGCGCCAGACCTCCTGGCGGGACCGGGACCAGAACACCGTGCGGCCCTGCTCGAGGCTCATCCGCAGGGTCTCGGCGTTCATGTACGCCATCATCAGCACCGTGCGGGTCTGGACGTCCTGCACGATGGCGGGCACCAGGCCGTCGGCGTCGTACGTGACCTGCGAGACGAGGTCCTCGACCACGGGGAGGGGGGTCACGGCGGGGCTGGCGTCAGGCATGGCCGCATCGTAGGAGCCGGGTGCCCGGCCCACGAAGTGCGTTGGCGGGCCGGCCCTCAGAGGTAGAGGCCGGAGTGGCCCTCTTCGAGGCGTTCGGCCGCGACGGCGTGCAGGTCGCGCTCGCGGAGCATCACGAAGGTCTCGCCGCGCACCTCGACCTCGGCCACGTCGTCGGCGTTGAACAGCACGTGGTCGCCCTCCTGGACCGCACGGACGTTGGGGCCGCACGCCCGGACCTCTGCCCAGGTCAGCCGGCGGCCCAGCTGCGCGGTGGCGGGGATCAGGATGCCGCCGGAGGAGCGGCGGTCCCCCGCCTCGCCGTCGAGCTGGACGAGCAGCCGGTCGCTCAGCATGCGCACGGGCAGCTTGTCGGTGCGGCCCATGTGGGTAGCACCGTCGGCCGGGCCGGTCTCGACGTCGTCGGTCATGGCGGCAACGTACCCCGCGCCGCTCAGACCGGGCGGACCGGCACGCCGGCGGCGGCCATGGCGGCCTTGGCCTCGGCGACGGTGTGCTCGCCGAAGTGGAAGATCGACGCGGCGAGCACGGCATCGGCGCGGCCCTCGGTGACGCCCTCCACCAGGTGCTGGAGGTTCCCGACGCCGCCCGACGCGATCACCGGCACGCCGACCGCGTCGACCACCTGGCGGGTGACGTCCAGGTCGAACCCGTCACGGGTGCCGTCCCGGTCCATCGAGGTCAGCAGGATCTCGCCCGCGCCCAGGTCGGCCACCCGTGCGGCCCACTCGACCGCGTCGATCCCGGTCGGGGTCCGCCCGCCGGCCACGAACACCTCGAAGTCGGTGCTGCCGACCGACGAGCCGTCGGTCCGGCGGCGCGAGTCGATGGCCACCACCACGCACTGGGCGCCGAACTCGTCCGCAATCTCGGCGACCAGCTCGGGCCGGGCCACCGCGGCGGAGTTCACGCCCACCTTGTCGGCCCCGGCGCGCAGCAGGGCCCGGGCGTCCTCGCCCGAGCGCACGCCACCACCCACCGTGAACGGGATGAAGACCTCCTCGGCGACGTGGCGGACCATCTCGATGGTCGTGTCGCGGCGGTCGGAGGTGGCGGTGATGTCCAGGAAGACCAGCTCGTCGGCGCCCTCGACGTCGTAGCGGGCGGCCAGCTCGACGGGGTCGCCGGCGTCGCGCAGCTCCACGAAGTTGACGCCCTTGACCACGCGGCCGGCGTCGACGTCGAGGCAGGGGATGACGCGGGCCGTGATCATACGGCACCGCCCGGTTCCCGGCCGTCGAGCACGGCGACGCCGTCGGCCACCGTGAACCGCTGCTCGTAGACGGCCTTGCCGCAGATGGCGCCGGCCAGGCGGCGGCCGCCCACCTCCAGCGCGGCGAGCGAGCGCAGGTCGTCGAGCGTGCCCACGCCGCCGGACGCGACGACCGGGACGCTCGTGGCCGCCACGACGGCGGCGAGCCCCTCGGTGTCGGGCCCCGCGAGCGTGCCGTCGCGGCCGATCTCGGTGACGACGAGCGCCTGCACCCCGGCGTCGGTGAAGCGGCGCGCCAGGTCGACCACGTCCAGGCCGGAGCCCTGCACCCAGCCGCGCACGGCCACCTCGCGCCCATGGGCGTCCAGGCCGACGGCCACCGGGAACTCACGGGCCAGGCGGGGCACCAGGTCGGGGTCCTCGACCGCCGCGGTGCCCACGACCACGCGGGCCACGCCCGCCTCGACCAGCGCGGCGGCCGCCGCCTCGTCGCGCACGCCGCCGCCGGTCTGCACCGGCACGTCCACGGCGCGGGCGATCTCGGCGATGACGGGCCGGTTGACAGGGTCCCCGGTCCGGGCCGCGTCCAGGTCGACGACGTGGATCCAGCGGGCGCCCTCGGCCTGGAACGCGAGCGCCTGCGCCACCGGGTCCTCGCCGTAGACGGTCTCCTGGTCGAAGTCGCCCTGGTAGAGCCGCACGCACCTGCCGCCGCGCAGGTCGATCGCCGGGTAGAGGTCCATCAGCGCGCCGCCCCCACGGGGATGCGCCGCACCCAGCCGCGGAGCAGGTCCAGGCCGGCGTGGCCGGACTTCTCGGGGTGGAACTGGGTGGCCACCACGTTGCCCCGCACCGCCATGGCGGCCACCGGGCCGCCGTAGTCGCACGTCGCGACGACGTCGTCGGTGACCTCGGCCGCGAAGGAGTGGACGAAGTACATCCACGGCGCCGAGCCGTCGGCGGTGAGGCCCTCGAGCAGCGGGCTGCCGGCACCGTGCACGTCGAGCCGGTTCCACTGCATCTGCGGGTGCTTCACGCCGTCGGGGAGGCGGCGGACCTGTCCGGGGAGGAGGCCGAGCCCCGCAGCACCCGGCGACTCCTCGGAGCCCTCGTACAGGAGCTGCATGCCCACGCAGATGCCCAGGAACGGACGCCCCGACGCGGCGGCGGCGAGCGCCACGGTGTCCAGGCCCGACGCGGCGAGGGCGTCGCGGCAGGGGCCGAAGGCACCCACGCCGGGGAGCACGACGGCGTCGGCCGAGGCAGCCTCGTCCGGGTCCGCGGTCAGGTGGGCGCGGGCACCCACGTGCTGCAGCGCCTTCTCGGCCGAGCGCAGGTTCCCGATCCCGTAGTCCAGGACGGCGACCCGGGGCGCGACGGCACCGCCGGCCCCGTCGGCCTCGGTCACAGCACGCCCTTGGTGGACGGCACGCCCACCCCCTCGACGCGCACGGCGTCGCGCAGGGCCCGGGCCACCGCCTTGGTGGAGGCCTCGACGATGTGGTGCGTGTTCTTGCCGCGGACCAGCGTCAGGTGGAGGGTCATGCCGGCCGACGTCACCAGCGCGCGCCAGAACTCCTCCATCAGCTGGGGGTCGAACGGCGGGTCGCCCAGGATCTTCACGCCGGGCGTGTCGACCTCGAAGTGCAGGTACGGGCGGCCCGACAGGTCCAGGACGGCCTCGACGACGGCCTCGTCGAGCGGGACCCGCACCGACGCGAAGCGGCGCACGCCCGCCTTGTCGCCCAGCGCCTCCTTGAGGACCTCGCCGAGCAGGATCCCGGTGTCCTCGACCGTGTGGTGGGCGTCGATCTCCAGGTCGCCCCTGGCCTGGACGGACAGGTCCATGCCGCCGTGGCGCCCGAGCTGGTCGAGCATGTGGTCGAAGAACGGCAGGCCGGTCGAGCACGAGGTCCGACCGGTGCCGTCGACGTCGACGGAGACGGTGATCTCCGTCTCCTTGGTGTTGCGGCTCTTGGAGGCAGTACGTGGCACGCCGCCACTGTTCCACAGCGGCGGCGGCGCGTGGGAGTTGGTTCCCGGTTCAGCCGGCGCCGGCCAGCACGTCGGCCAGCGCGGCCAGGAACCGGTCGTTCTCCTGCGGCGTGCCCACGGTGACCCGCAGACAGCCCTCGAGCCGGGGCCACGACGCGCAGTTGCGCACCAGGACCGAACGGTCCACCAGGCCCTGCCAGACCTGCGTGCCGGCCGCGGCGTCGGCCGCGCCGGGCCGGAAGAGCACGAAGTTCGCCCCCGAGGGCCACTGGTGCACCCCGAGCGCAGCCAGTCCGGCCACGACCCGGTCGCGCTCCGCGGTGAGCCGGCGCACGCGGTCGCGCATGCCGTCGAGGTGGTCGAGCGCCCGCAGGCCGGCCGCCTGCGTGACGGCGTCGAGGTGGTACGGCAGCACCACCTGCTCGAGCGCGGCCACGGCCCAGGTCGGACCCACCAGGTAGCCCAGGCG
>CAIYXG010000056.1 GCA_903930035.1 uncultured Actinomycetes bacterium
GCCAGCTCGGCGGGGTCGAGCGCGGGAGGTTCGGGCACGCCGTCGGACATGCCCCGATGCTACGGGTGGTCCGGCGGCCGGTCGCGGACTGCCGGAACCGCTGCGCCCCTAGCGGCGCGCGGCCGCGAGCCCGGGGTCGAGCGCCGCCACCGCCTCGTCGAGCGTGTCCACCGGCCGGAGCCGGACCGTGTCGCCGGCCACCCTCCGCATGGCGGCCTGCTCCTTCTTCGGCGTGGACGCCGGGTACAGGAACGTGCGGATCCCGGCCCGCTTGACCGCGGCGACCTTCTGGGTGATCCCACCGATCTGGCCCACCTTGCCGTCGGGCAGGATCTCGCCGGTGACCGCGACGTCCTTGCCCTGGGTGAGCGAGGAGGGCGTGAGCCGGTCGATGATCGCCAGGGTCCACGCCAGCCCGGCCGAGGGCCCCGAGACGGTGCCGGAGTCGACCTCGACCGAGACCGGCGACTCGACCCGCGGGTCGACCGCCGTCACCTGTACCCCCAGGATCGGCCGGGACGGGTCCTCGGGCGCCGCACCCAGCACCACCTCGACGGTCTGGCCGGGCTGGTCCTGGCGGCGGAACCCGACCTCCACGGTGCTGCCGGGCGCGCGTCCTTCCAGTGCCGTGCCGATGTCGCTCGGGAGCGACACCACCGAGCCGGCCACCTGCGTGACCACGTCGCCCGGGGCGAGCTTGCCGGTGGACGGGCTCTTCGGCGACAGGGACGACACGCGTGCGCCGGACCCCGTGAACGACGCCTCGTACCCCAGGTAGTCCAGCGCCTCGCGCGTGGCGACCAGCTTGGAGAGGTCCATGTCGGCCTGGTTCTCCCGCTCCCCCACCTTGTCGCCCTTGGGGTAGAGCGACTTCTCGGGGACGACCTCGATGGCGTCGTCGACCTGCGCCCGCAGCCAGTTGGCCGGGGTGGCCTGGACCAGGTACACGGTCGTGAACAGCACCTGCCCCTTGGTCTGGTACGCCCGGGCACCCTCCACCTCGATCCGCTGCTCGGCGGGCCGCACCGACCCCGGCTCGATCAGGTAGTAGGGCAGCTTGACGAGCAGCGAGACCGCCACCAGGACGCCGAGCACGACCACGACGACCGCCAGGATTCCCCAGTTGCGCCGGGAGCGCCGGCGGGCGGCCCGGTCTGCCGCCACGTCGGCGAGCGCCTCGGCGACCAGGTCGCGCTCCTGCTCGGACGGCGCCACCTCGTCGCCGGGGGTGGTGGTCGGTACGCTGTCGGACGGAATGGTCACGTTGCTCGTCGGGGTCCTGGTGGTGGTTGCGGGCGCTGTTGCGTTCGGGGCGGCCCTCTTCGGGCCGCGGCCGGTGCCTCAGCCTGCCACGACGACGCCGGCACCCCGCGCGGGGGCTGAGACGTCCCCCAGCGCCGTGGTCGACCGGGGGCCCGAGGTGCTGGCCCCGCTCGTCCCCACGGCCCGGACCCGCGTGCGAGCCCTGCTGTGGCTGCTGCTCGGCGTGGTCGGCACCGCCGCCACCGTCGGCGCCGTCCTGGGGCTCGTCGCCCTGGTCGGCGCGACCCTCGTCGGCTGAGCCGCTCCGGGCGTCGCAGGTCCTGCCGGGCCCACCGGGCCCGGACGAGGCACCGCACCCGGCCGGAACTGGGTGCGGGTGCGACAGACCTGGCCGCAGGACCGGTCAGCGGCCGAAGAGACCTCGGCGGGCCGGCTGCTCGGGTGCGGCCGGGGCCTCCGGCGCAGCGGGCGCCTCGGGGGCCGGGGGGGCCATGTCCTCGTTGGGCGGCATGGGCGGCGGCGGCAGGAAGCTCGGACCGCCGTCGGCCGGCGGCGCCGGGGGCGGCGGGAACGACTCGGCCACCGGCACCTCGGGCACGACCGGCGGCGCGTACTCCTGCAGCGGCTCCGCGGCCGGCGCCTCGAACGAGGGCGGCGGGGTGTCGGTCAGGTCGACCGGCGGGGCGGGCTGCTCGGCCACGACGGGCTCGTCGAACACCGGCGCCGTGAACGCCGGCTCCTCGGCCACGGGCGGGGCGACGTCGGCCGGGGCCGCGGGGGCGTCCGCCGTGGTCGAGCCGGTGCCGAGCGCCGCCATGTCGACGTGCCAGGTCGGCGTCATGACGAACTCGATCTCCTTGAGGTCGAACATGCGGGCGTTCTCGACGCCCTGCTCGTTCCTCAGCGTCTCGACGAACTCGACGGCCGCCTCGAGCTGCTCGAACTGGTTGTACCCGGCGTTGCCGTCCGGGGACTGAAAGATGACCATGTACGACACGCCAATGCCCTCCTGCGGTTCGCGCCGGAGGACAGTGTAAGGGGAAGATCCTCCTTCCCGTCCAGCCCTGACCACCGTGACACGCACGGTTCATCCGGAGTCCACCCTGCCGATGCCGACCGAACCTCCTCCCGGGCCCGCAGCCGCCGAGCGGCGCAGACGGGTCGTCGTCGCGGGCCACGAGGGCGACCAGGGC
>CAIYXG010000057.1 GCA_903930035.1 uncultured Actinomycetes bacterium
AGCTCCTGGCGCAGCGGCCACGCCGACCCGAGCTCCATCTTCACGACCTCGGCGGTCCGCTCGCCGAGCGCCAGCGAGTACTCCTTCTTGATGAAGTTGATGACGGCCTCGTCGAGCTCGTCGCCCCCGACGCGCACCGACTGGCTCGTGACCACGCCGCCGAGCGAGATGACCGCCACCTCGGTCGTGCCGCCGCCGATGTCCACGATCATGTTGCCCGTGGCCTCCTGGACCGGCAGCCCGGCGCCGATGGCCGCGGCCATTGGCTCCTCGATGATGTGGACGGGCTTGCGGGCGCCGGCCGACTCGGCGGCGTCCTGGACGGCCCGCTGCTCCACGCCGGTCACGCCCGAGGGCACGCAGATGATCATGCGGGGCTTGGCGAACCGGCGGTTGTAGACGCGCTGGATGAAGTAGCGCAGCATCGCCTCGCACACCTCGAAGTCCGAGATGACCCCGTCCTTGAGCGGCCGGATGGCCCGAATGTGGTTGGGCGTGCGGCCGATCATCCGCTTGGCCTCGGCGCCGACGGCGACGGCCTTGCCGTCCTCCCGGATCGCGACCACGGAGGGCTCGGACAGGACGATCCCCTCGCCACGGACGTACACGAGCGTGTTCGCGGTGCCCAGGTCCACGGCCATGTCTCGGCCGAGCAGGTTGGAGTTGAACCGTGGCATCAGGTGGACCTTCTGTGACGTCCTACCGCAACGGCGAGGACCGTAACGGAATCGTAATGGACAGCCCGCCGCGGTGCCCCACCGGGGCGGCCGGAGCGGCCTGCGTCAGGCGCCGAACCAGAGACCGATCTCGCGGGCCGCCGACTCGGGCCCGTCGGAACCGTGCACCAGGTTCTCGTTGGTGGTCGTGGCGAGGTCGCCGCGGATCGAGCCCGGTGCCGCGTCGTCCACCTTGGTGGCACCCATGAGCGTGCGCATCAGGTGCCACGTGTTGTCGTCGGGCCCCTCGACCACCATCGCCACGACGGGGCCACGGGTCAGGAAGTCCACCAGCTCGCCGAAGAACGGCTTGTCGGCGTGCTCCTCGTAGTGGGCCGCCGCCAGGTCGCGGTCGGCGGTGCGCAGCTCCATGGCCACGATCCTGAGGCCCTTGCGCTCGATGCGGGACACGATCTCGCCGACGAGACCCCGCTCCACAGCGTCGGGCTTGCACATGATGAAGGTCCGGTTCACGGGCCAGAGGCTACGGGGGCGGGGACCCGCAGGGAAAGACGGGCGCCGGCCGCCGGGCGGCTCAGGCGTCGTCGCCGACGCCGAAGACGTCGCCGAACTGGGGCGCCGCCGGCAGGGCCGCCACGTGGCGCTCCACCACGGCGCGGGCGGCGGCGAGGAGCCGGAAGGACCCGGTCACGACCACCGTGTCCTCCTCGTCGGCGTGGGCCAGGACCCGCTCGACGGCGCGGGCGGGGTCCTCGTCGACCTCGTGGGGCAGGCCGGCCGCGGCCGCAGCTGCGGCCAGGTCTGCGGCCGGGAGCCCCCGGTCGCCGTCGACCGACGTGCACACGACCAGGTCGGGGCGCATCGCGGCGACGGCGGCGCACGCGGCCGCGGGGTCGCGCCCGGCCAGCATGCCCAGCACGACCACGCGGGACCCGGCGGTCGTGAAGTCCTCCTCCACCGTGCGGGCCAGCGCCTCGAGCGCGTCCGGGTTGTGGGCGCCGTCCAGCACGACGAGCGGCGAGTGGGCCACCACCTCGGTGCGGCCGGGCACCACCACCGCACCCAGGCCGGCGCGCACCACG
The DNA here is from genome assembly GCA_903930035.1 of uncultured Actinomycetes bacterium. Lineage (GTDB taxonomy): Bacteria > Actinomycetota > Acidimicrobiia > Acidimicrobiales > Microtrichaceae > CAJANQ01. The sequence continues at coordinate 1,760 of CAIYXG010000057.1, forward strand.
TCGGAGTCGAGCTCACGGTCGAAGAAGGCCTCGGTGGCGGCGACCGCGACCGCGGCGTTCGCGGCCTGGTGGGCACCGTGGAGCGGCAGCACCAGGTCGTCGTAGGTGCCGTAGCGCCCGTCGACGGTGAGCAGCCGTCCGCCCACCGCCGGCACGTCGGTCCGCACGGCAAAGTCGGCGCCGGCCACCCAGAGGTGCGCCGGCCCCTCGGCCCGGAAGACCTCGACCAGCTCCGGGGGCATCTCGCCCAGGACCGCCGTGCACCGGGGCGTGAGGATGCCCGCCTTCTCCCCCGCCACCTGCAGCTCCCAACCGGGTGCGCCGTCGGTGTGGTCCTGCCCGATCGACGTCACCACGGCCACCTGGGCGTCGACCACGTTGGTCGCGTCGTAGCGGCCGAGCAGCCCTACCTCCACGACGGCGACGTCCACCGGCACCTCGGCGAACCAGCGGAAGGCGGCCGCGGTCACGGCCTCGAACCACGTGGGGGGCTGGTCGAGCAGCGGCTCGACCGCGGCGACGCCCGCGAGGGCCTCGGCCAGCTCGACGTCCGGGATGGGTTCGCCGTTGCGGCCGATCCGCTCGTTCACGCGCTCCAGGTGCGGGCTGGTGTAGGTCCCGACGCTCAGGCCGTGGGCCTCCAGGAGGCGGCTGACCATGGCCGCCACCGACCCCTTGCCGTTGGTGCCGGTCACGTGCACCACGGGCATGGCGTGCTGCGGGTCGCCGAGCAGCGCCAGGAGTGCCTCCACGGGGGCCAGCGACAGTCCGTCCACCTGGCCCGCGGCAAGGCCGACGGAGCCGGTCTCGTGGTTGAGCCGGGCGTCGAGCCAGGCCAGCGCGGCGGTGAGGTCCATCAGCGCCTGGCGGCCGGGACGGACGCGCTCAGGACGCGGCGCGGCGCTGGCGCTGCGACTTGGGCTTCTCGGAGCGCGGCACGAGCTCGGGCTCGGCCTTCTTGGTCACGGTCTCCACGCCCACGACGACCTTCCCGACGTCGGTGCGCGACGGGAGCTCGTACATCACCGAGAGCAGCACGTCCTCCAGGATGGCCCGGAGGCCGCGGGCGCCGGTGCCCCGCTCGAGCGCCAGGTCGGCGACCGCGCCGAGTGCCTCGGGGGTGAACTCCAGCGCGACGTCCTCGAGCTCGAAGAACGTCTGGTACTGCTTCACCAGCGCGTTCTTGGGCTCGGTCAGGATGTTCATGAGGGCGTCACGGTCGAGGTTGTCGACCACGGCGAGCACCGGCAGTCGGCCGACGAACTCGGGGATCAGGCCGAACTTCAGCAGGTCCTCGGGCAGCACCTGGGAGAACAGCTCGCCCTCGGAACGGTCCGACGGGGTGCGGATCTCGGCGCCGAAGCCCACGCCGCGCTTGCCGACGCGCTGCTCGATGATCTTGTCCATCCCGGCGAACGCCTCGCCGCAGATGAACAGGATGTTGGTGGTGTCGATCTGCAGGAATTCCTGTTGAGGATGCTTCCGCCCACCTTTGGGCGGCACATTGGCCACCGTTCCCTCGATGATCTTGAGCAGTGCCTGCTGCACGCCCTCGCCCGATACATCGCGCGTAATCGAGGGATTTTCACCCTTGCGGGAGATCTTGTCGATCTCGTC
>CAIYXG010000058.1 GCA_903930035.1 uncultured Actinomycetes bacterium
CACCACCGAGGTCGTCGGCAGCCAGGTGTACGCCGTCGTCAACGGCAACTTCCAGATCGGTGCCCTCAAGGCCGCCGGCCGTGCGGTCGTCGAGTCGAACGGCGCCAGCACCACGCTGAGCATCTCGGCCAACCTCACGGGCGCCGGCTTCGGCGGGACGGTCGACGGTGTGGTCGTCATCACCGACGGCCAGGCCGAGACGATCCAGCTCGACGGCACCGTCACGGGTGCGCTGAGCCTGGGCGACGCCACCCTCAACGGTGCGACGTTCTCGATCCGCAGCTCCTACGGCAGCCCGCTCGACATCGGCTTCAACGGTGCGCTGAAGATCGGCACCAAGGCGAACGTGAACGCCTCGGTGGCCGCCTCCATCGGCCCGAACGGCACGCTGCTCACGCTCAACGGCTCGGTCGACGGCACCCTCGACCTGGGTGGCTGGACCCTCAACTTCACCGGCGGCGTCGTCGCCTCGACCTCCCAGGTCGCCCTCACCGGCTCTGGTCGGGTCCAGATGAACTCCTTCCCGCTGGGCGTCGTCTTCAACGGCACGCTGGTGTCGTCGCTCACGCAGCCCACCTGGTCGCTCTCGGGCTCCGGCAAGCTCCAGCTCTTCTCCATCTCGGTGCTGAGCGCCCGCCTGAACCTCTCCCAGCAGGCCGGCATGCAGGCCACCCGGGCGGGCTTCTACTTCTCGATCATCGGGATCCCGACCTACTTCGAGGGCAACTTCTTCCTGAAGCCCGAGGGTGGCTGCTCCAAGGTGGACATCACCGGCGGCAGCTTCCTGGCCAAGCCGATCCTGGCGCTCGTCCTGCCGGGCGTCATCGGCTGCCCGGTCAACATCTGACCGGCGGGGCCGACCCGCACGAACGGCACGGTGCCCGGGGCGTACGTCCCGGGCACCGTCGCGTCCGGCGGGCTACGGTCTCGTTGCGGGACCGCACCGTTGCGGGCCCGCTCGACCACCTGGAGAGCACCATGAAGATCCGGTCCCTCGTCCTTGTCCCGGTTGCGGCGGGCGCGCTCGTCGGCGCCGCCCTCGTGGCCGGCCCGAACGTGGGTGCTGCCAGCACCACCGCTGCGCAGATCCCCATGGCCTCGCCGCCCAAGGACACGGCCAAGGAGAACATTGCCCGGATCGCCGCCGGCACGGAGGCCACGCAGACCGTCACCCGGCTGGTGATCCAGGCGGGTCTGGTCGGCACGCTGCAGTCGCCCGGTCCGTTCACGGTGTTCGCCCCGGTCAACGAGGCGTTCGCCGCAGTGCCCGCCGACGCGCTGCAGTCCGTGGCCGACGACCTCCCGACGCTGACCAACGTCCTCACGCTGCACGTGGTGCCGGGCACCTACACCTCCGCCGACCTCGCGAAGCTCGACGGCCAGTCGCTGACCACGGCGCAGGGCGGCAAGCTCCTGGTCCAGGTGCAGGGCAAGAACATCGTGGTGGGCGGGGCGAAGGTGGCCGTGCCCGACATCACGGCCTCCAACGGTGTCGTGCACGCCGTGGACACGGTCATCCTGCAGCCCAACGGCTGACCGCCCGGCGGCCCGTGCCGCCGGCAACGCGCACACGGTGGGGCGGCTCCGGCCGCCCCACCGTCGCGTCCGGGGCCCGGCTACGGTCGGCCCATGGCCACGCCCGCGGAGGACCGACCCCTCGTCGCCCACGACGTCCATACGGCCGGCCTCCCGCCGCTGCCGCAGCGCGACTCCAGGATCGAGGCCGACCGCTGGGTCGAGGCGCCGCCGGAGATCCGCGACCTCGGCGCCGACCTGGGCCACCCGGCGGGCTACGTGCGACGCATCGGGCGCTACCTGCTCTGGCGGGCGGGCCCGGCGGTCAAGGCCGACGCCCGCTACGGCGCGGTGGCGGCCGACGACCTGTCACGGGTCTGGACGTTCCGGCTGTTCCCTGACGGCACGGGCGAGGGGCTCGGCCCGGACGGCGTCGTGCACCCCGGGTTCCGGGGCTGGAAGGAAGCGCTCCGGGACGACTGACCCCGGGCGCCTGCCGTCGGGTCAGTTGCCGTTGACGCTCCAGTGCCACGGCTCCGACGGCAGGTTGAACAGCCCGAACCGGGCCGCGTTGATCGCCAGCCACTGGTAGCAGGCCGTCGACCGGGACGAGCAGTTCTTGAAGTCGATGGCGAGGCCGCGCTCGTGCATCGACCGGCCGGGCCGGGCCGTCGGCGGCGAGCACGACGACGACGGCGCGTTGAACACCGAGTCGAAGCTGCCGCCGCAGTGCGCCCGCCGCAGCTCGACCTGTCGCGACGTGCTCCGGAACGCCCAGCCGTCGAGCTGGACCCCGTCCATGGCCGCCGCCAGGAACATCGCGGACGTCCGGTCGGCGATCAGCGGGTGCACCCAGACCGTCGAGGTCCCGATGCGGACCATCTCCGAGGCGGAGGGGAAGCCCACCGCGCTGACCGACCAGCTCCCGTCGACCCCGGTCACGACCGAGATCGAGCCGGCGCCCACCGTGGACTCCAGGTTCAGCCGCTGCGACAGGTTGGCGTCCAGGCCCGCGAGCGAGCCGACCTCGGAGCTCAGCGCGGTCATGGCGATCTGGGCCAGGTCCACGGCCTTCTGCCGCTCGGCGACGTCGGCCAGCACGGCATTGACCTCGGCGTTCGCCTGCGACTGGCTGGTCTCGGCGGCCGCTGCAGCGTCGTCGGCCTCCTGCTCCCGCTCCTCGGCGGCACGGCGGGCCGTCCGGGCGTCGGCCAGACGGTCCATGGTCAGCGCGGCGCGGGCAGAGAGCAGTCCTCGGGCGACCATGGCCTCCCGGATGCCGCCGCTCAGCGCCGCGAGCTGCACCCGCTGGGGCGGGTCCAGGTACATGCCGACCGCCGCCGTGGTGACCCGGGTCCGGAGCCGGCGGTAGGTGGCGTCGGCCCTCCGTGCGGCCGCCCGGGCGGCGTCGAGCCGCTCGGTCGCGGCCTGCGCCGCGGCCCGGCTGGCGTTCAGGTTGGCCTGCGCCGCCGTCAGGCGGGCGTCGGCCGCGGCCAGGTCGGCCAGCACCCGTCGCGCCGTCTCCTGCGTCACGGCGAGCGCGCTGCCCTTGGTGGCG
>CAIYXG010000059.1 GCA_903930035.1 uncultured Actinomycetes bacterium
AGGATCGGGACCCGGAGTTCCGCTGAGCCTTCAGCGGACCTCCCGGGCCTCTAGCTCAGCTGGTAGAGCAGTGGACTTTTAATCCATCGGTCGTGGGTTCGAGCCCCACGGGGCCCACTCCACGGACCGGCCGCCCGTGGCGCGTCCTAGCCCTCGGACGGCGGCACCGGCGGGGCGGCAGGGTCCTCGTAGAGGTCGTCGCTGTGGCCGGTGACGAGCGGCTCGCCGGTCGGCCGGTAAGTGCACACGAGCACGCCGGTGCTGGCGACCTGCACGTCGACCAGCTCGAGGGCCCGTCCGACCCCGTCGTCGGTGAAGATCCGCTTGCCGCCGCCGAGCAGCACGGGCTGGACCATCACGTTGAGCTCGTCGACGAGGTCGGCTGCCAGCAGCGCCCGGACCAGCGTCGGGCTCCCGAAGATGCCCAGGTCGCCGCCGTCCTTGGCACGCAGGCCGGCCACCGTGTCGATCGCCTCGGCGACCGGGACCACGTGCGAGTTCGGCCAGGTGATGTCGTCCTGGGAGAGCGTGTCGGTGACGACGTACTTGTCGACGGCGTTCATCTGGTCGGCGAAGGGGTCGCCCGCCCGCTCCGGCCATGCCTCGGCCATGACCGTGAAGGTCCGGCGGCCGAAGAGCAGCGCCTCGACCGTCGAGAACTTGGCGTCGACGGCGCCGCCCATGACCTCGGGGTCGAAGTACGGCACGGACCAGCCGCCGTGGGCAAACCCGCCGTCGGTGTCCTCCTCGGGACCGCCGGGGGCCTGCACGACCCCGTCCAGACTCATGAACTCGCTCACGACCACACGCATGGCGCCACTGTAGAAGGCCGCGTTGCGGCAGACTTCCGTCATGCGACTCCACTCCCGCTCCACGCGCCGCGTCCTCGGGGCGCTCGCCACCGCGACCCTCCTCGCCGTCACGGCCTGCTCGTCGGGGGCCGACTCGACGACCACCACGGCCAAGGCGACCACCACGACGGTGGGCACCCCCGACGAGGCGGTGTTCGCCACCGCCGGGCCCTACGACGTCGGCATCACGGAGCTCGACCTGCCCGACCGCAAGGTGTCGGTCTTCTACCCCGCGCCAAAGGGCAGTTCGAAGGGCCAGCAGCCGGCGACCTACTCCCAGCTCGACGCGCTCCCTGCGTCGCTCGCCGAGGCCGCGCCCAAGCTCCTGCCGCCGGGGACCGACCTGACCTTCGTGATGCCCACGACGTTCGACGGGCTGCCGGCCGCCAAGGGCCCGTTCCCGCTGGTGGTGTTCTCCCACGGGTTCGGGTCCTTCCGGCTCGACGCGTCGTCGGTCGTCTCCGGCATCGCCTCGTGGGGCTTCGTGGTGGCCTCGCCCGAGCACATCGAGCGCGACCGCGCCGCGCTGGTGACCGGGAAGGTCGGTGGCAGCGTGAGCGAGCTCACCACCACCGACGTCAAGGTCATCACCGACACCATCGCGCTCGTGGGTGCGGCCGACGGCGTGCTGAAGGGGCTGGCCGACACCGACAAGGTGGGTGTCGTGGGCCACTCGGCGGGCGGCCGGGCGGCGCTCTCGGCGCTGTCGGAGGACCAGGTCGACGTGGCCGTGGGCTGGGCCCCGGCGGGCCGCTGGGACCAGCCGGCCCCCAAGAAGCCGTCGATGGTCCTGGCCGCCAAGGTCGACGTCCTCGTCCCCCTCGAGGAGGTCCAGACCACCTTCGACGGTCTGGCCCGTCCCAAGCGGCTCGTGGTGGTCGAGAAGGAGGGCCACAACTCCTTCACCGACATCTGCAAGTCCGTCCAGAGCGGACAGGACCTGGTCGGGCTGGCCGAGAAGGCCGGCCTGAAGCTGCCGGCCAACCTGGCCGAGGGCGGCCGCGACGGCTGCCTGCCCGGCTCGCTCGACACGGCGACGGCCTGGGCCATCACCCAGAACTTCACCGTCGGCCAGCTCCGCTACGGCCTGGGCATCGACCCGACGCCGGTCGGTCTGGGTCCCGACGTGGTCAAGGAGTTCCCGACCGCGACGATCGACTACACGGTCGACGAGTAGCGGCGTCCCGCCGGCCCGTCACCCGTCGAGCCGGCGGCCCCGGACCCCGAGGAGCAGGAGCCCGCCGAGCACCAGCGCCAGGGCCCCGGCGGCCAGGGCACCGCTGCGGGTCCCGGTCTGGGCAAGGTCGGTGCCTGCGCCGCGCACGGCGGTGATGCCGAGCACCTTGCTCTCCGGCTCGGTCCGCACCGTCGTGGTGGTGGGCTCCACCACCGTCGTCGCGCCGAGCACCGACGGCGGCGGGCCCTCCGTCGTCGTGGTCGTGGGCTGCACGATGGTCGTCGAGCCCAGGACGGTGACCGGGGGCTCGGTCGTCGTCGGCGCCGTGGTCGTCGGCCCCGTCGTGGTGGTCGTCACGAACACCGTCGTCGGGACCACCGTGGTGGTGGGTGCCGTGGTGGTGGTCGTGGTGGTGGTGGTCGTGGTGGAGGTGGTCGCCTCCGTCGTCGTGGTGGTCGGCTCCGTGGTGGAGGTGGTCGGTGCCGTGGTCGTCGTGGCGACCGTGCCCGGGCAGACGTGGCTCAGCACGAACTTGGTGGGGGTCGCGCCGGAGTAGGTGGCGCTCGACCCGGCGGTCTGCAGGTCGGTGAGCGCATGGCCCGGCGGGACGGCCACGAAGACGTTGTCGGTCTGGCCGCCGTTCGGGACGATCTGCGCGCCCGAGAAGGTGGTCGCGGTGCCGTTGAGGTTCAGCGTGATCGAGGTGAACGCGGACGACCCGTTGTTCGGGGTGAGCACGAAGTGCCAGTAGGCGCCGCCGTCGGAGGGGCAGCCGCCCTCGCTCCCGGCGCTCGCGTTGTGGAGGGGGACCGGGCTGCCGGCGGCCGTGGTGGTCGGCGACTCGGGGGTGGCGACGGTGCTCCCGGTGGTGGAGGGCGCCGCCGTGGTGGTCGTCGTGGTCGCCCCCGACTGGCACGGACCCTCGTAGTCGTCCGGGTGGACGGCGTGGCCCTCCCAGTCCTCGACGTCCACCCGGAGCTCCTGGGGATGTTCCGGGTCGTCCGGCGGCACGTGGCAGATGACGACCTTGTGGCCGGACCCTCCGTTGCTGGCCCCGGCGGTCGCGGGCAGGCCCGCCACGAGCCAGAGCAGGCCGACGGCCGCCACTCCCACGGAGACTGCGGCGCGGACCGTGCTGGCGGCCCGCTGGGACTCGGGCGTCCTGGTTCGATCACTCTTCGTCACTGTGTGTCCTCTCCCGTCGACGGCCGATGACCATCAAGGCTGCATCAAGTGACTCTGAGTATTACATCAAGTATTTGTCAACGTCGACCGATATCTCCACGTTGTCCCCGATGGTCCCCCCGGACCCGGCCGTCCGCTCATGGCCGGGCGGGCAGCGTGCCGTCGAGGACCTGGTCGAAGAGGTCCTCCCAGGCCCGCACGGCGACGGCCGCGTCGAACCGCTCGAGGCCGACCTCTCGGGCGGCCCGGCCCATCCGGTCCCGCAGCGCCGGGTCCTCGGCCAGCCGACGGACGGCGGCCACCATGGCGTCCACGTCCTCGACCGGCACGACGAACCCCGTCTCGCCGTCCTCGACCGCCTCCCGGACCGACCCGACCTCGGTGGCCACCACCGGCAGGCCCGCCTGCATGGCCTCCATCACCGTGATCGGGAACCCCTCGAGCCGGGACGGCAGCAGGTAGACGTCGAACGTGCCGAGCACGTGGCGGGCGCGGTCGTCCCACCCGCGCAGCTCCACCCGGTCGCCCACGCCGAGCTCGTCGACGAGCGCCTCGAGCCGGGGCCGCTCGTCACCGTCCCCGACCACCACGAGCCGGTAGCCCTCGCCCAGCGCCGCCACCACGCGGACGGCCAGGTCGATGCCCTTCACCGGGTCGTGCCGGCTCAGCATGCCGACGGTGAAGTCGTCGGTGGTCTGCGGCGGCGGGTCCAGGTCGACCCGCGCGACCCCTGTGTAGATGACCGACAACGACCCCTCCGGCAGGTCGCCCAGCCCCTCGATGATGCTGGCGGCGCGCCGGCCGACGGTGACGTGGGCGGCCAGGTGCCGGGAGGTCCAGCGCTTCAGCCGCGCCGAGAGGCCCGACCACGTCCCCACCGGCGAGTTCTCCATGGCGACGAGCGGCAGGCCCGGGACGGTCAGGGCCGCCGCCAGCACCCACTGGCAGGACGACATGGTGGACAGGTTGAAGAACACGACGTCCGGGCGGGCCGCGACGATGGCCGCCCGGTGGCGGAGCATGCCGCGCACGTCGGTGCGGTCCCGGACCTCGGGCAGCACGACCGTCCGGGTCCCCGGACGGCGCGACGCCAGCCACTCCACGACGTCGGGGGTGCACCCGAGCACGGTGACCTCGATGTCGTCGCGGAAGCCCTCCAGGAAGGTGCCCAGGACAGACTCGGCGCCCCCACGGGCGCCGGCGTCGGTGACGACCAGCAGCCGCATGCTCAGGCCGCCCCGGCGGGTCCGGGCGTCACTTCCACGGCTGGGACCCCCAGGTGTCCTTGTGCACGACGTCGCCGACCGGACGGCGCGTGGTCGGGCCGTAGCGGCCGCGCGGCCAGCCCAGCGGCACGATGCACGCCGGCTGCACCGAGACCGGCAGGCCCAGGACCTTGCGGGCCGAGATGGTCGACCACAGCGGCAGCGTGATGAGCGACGCACCGAGGCCGAAGGACCGCGCCGCGAGCAGCAGGTTCTGCACGCTGGGGTAGATGGACCCGTAGTAGCTGCTGTGCGCCATGGGCGGCACCGGCAGGAACGGCACGCGCGAGCCGCGCAGGCACGGCACCACCAGGACCGGGATCTCCTCGAAGTGGTCGACCTGCCACTGCACGGCGTCCAGGATCTTGTTCATCGACCCGTCGCCCTTGGTGATGCGCCGTCCGATACCGCCGTAGATGCGCCACGCCTGGCGGTAGCGCCGGGCCAGCGCCGCCTTCTTGACCCGGTCGGTCACCACGACGAACTCCCAGTTCTGGCCGTTGGACCCGGTCGGGGCCTTGAGCGCCAGCTCGATGCACCGCAGGACCAGGTCCTCGTCGACCGGGTCGGGCAGCACCTTGCGCACCGCCCGCTGGGTCTCCATCGCCTCGACGAGCGGCATGGTCAGCCGCTCCTCGTTGGCGGCCAGTGTGCGGTCGCCCTCGGGGGCCCGTTCGTTCATGGTCATGGGGCGATGCTACGGCCCGGCCGGACGGCGCACGGGCCCGTCGGCAAAGGTGGCAGATCCGGGGCACCGTGCCATCCTTGTGCGGTGCGAGGGCCCCGATGACTGACACCGGACGACCGGCAGGACGGGCCGTCGCGCGGGCCGCCGACCTGGCCGACGCCGTCGTCGACGGGGTGACCGGGTCGGCGTGGGGCACGGCGCTCAGCCGGCTCGGGCAGTGGGCCGACGAGCTGGACCACGTGCGGTCCCTGCCGGCCGCCGGGCCGCACGGTCCCTCGCCCCTCGACGACGGGCCGGGCCCGGCCGCCTCCGGCTGGGCGCTCGTGAAGGCCGCCGCCACCATGGTGACCGCCCCCGTGGCGCTCCCCGTGCTGGCGGTCGGCGCCCGCATGACGACCGCCGCGTGCCGGAACCGCATCGCCGACTACCCGGCCCACCTGCGGGCCGTGGCCGAGGGCCGGGCGCCGCTCCTGCCGTCGCCGCGCAACCTCCGGGTCCCCGCCGACCGCCGGTACGTCATCACCTCCGACCTCCACCGGTGCATCCCCGGCAAGCTCGACTGGCCCGACCGCCAGCAGACCAAGCGGCTCTACGCGTCGGTGCTCGAGCACTACGCGGCCGAGGGCTGGGACCTGGTCGAGAACGGCGACGTCGAGGACTTCTGGATGGTCGGCGGGTCCACGTGGGGCGCCGTGTACGACGCGGCCGGCCTGGCCGGGTCGGTGGCCGGACCGCTCGGCGTGAGCGCGCGTCGCGACGTGGTCCGCGAGCACCTCGACCGCATCGTCGACAACAACGCGGCGGTCTACGGGGTGCTGCGCGACGGCTTCTGCGCCGACGGCCGCTACCACCGCACCATGGGCAACCACGACGACGTCTACGGCGACCCCGTGGTCGCCGACCACCTGGCGTCGCACCTGCCCGGCACCGAGATGGCCGACATGCTCATGCTCACGGCGCCCGGCTGCGGCGACGAGCACGGGATCGACGGCGTGGCGGCGTTCGTGGCCCACGGCCACCTGACCGACTCGTGGAACGGGCCCGGGTACGCGCGCCTGGGCCGCGCCGTGACCTGGCTGGCCACCGGCCTCGACGACCTCCCGGGGCTCCCGGCCGTCGACGGCCTGCCCGACGAGGAGTCGGTCGACCAGCTGCTCCGGCGCGGGGCACGGAACCGGCTCATCAGCGTCGACCCGAGGTTCGGCGGCAACCGGCGCGGCGACAGCCTGGACGAGGAGCGCCTCTTCCGGCGGCTGGCCGAGCACCGGCCCGAGGTCGAGTGGCCCTGGCTCGCCTTCGGCCACACGCACTTCCCCATGCTGTGGCCCCTGGACCAGCACGGCGAGCGGGTCCGCTACGCCAACTCGGGCTGCGGGGTCCTGCGCGGCGCGTTCAGCGCGCTCGAGTGGGAGCCCGCCACCGAGGAGTTCCACCTGGTGGTCTGGGTCGACGAACGACGCGGCCCCCGCCGGGTCGAGCTGGTCCCCGACGGCCCCACGCTGCGGGCGGCCTGAGCGCTACCGGCCGGTGTGGCCGAACTCGCCTGACTCCCCTTGGCCACCCCGAGGACGGCAGGCGCTACCGGCCGGTGTGGCCAAACCCGCCGGCGCCCCGCTCGGTCTCGTCGAGCTCCTCGACCTCCACGAACGACACGTGCTCGACGGCCTGGATCACCAGCTGGGCGATCCGCTCGCCGCGCCGGACCTCGAACGCCTCGGCCGGGTCGGTGTTGACCAGGAGCACCTTGAGCTCGCCGCGGTAGTCGGCGTCGATGAGCCCCGGCGTGTTCAGGCAGGTCACGCCGTGCTTCAGGGCGAGCCCGCTGCGGGGCTGGATGAACCCGGCGTACCCGCGTGGGATGGCGACGGCGATGCCGGTGGGAACCAGGGCCCGGCCGCCGCCCGGCAGCAGGACCAGGTCCTCGGCCGCGATCAGGTCGACCCCGGCGTCGCCGGGCTTGGCGTAGGCCGGGAGCGGGAGGTCGGCATCGAGTCGGACGACAGGTACTTCGAGCACGACGAGAGGCTAGCGACCGCCCGCAGGGGCCCCTGACGGTACGCTCGCCCGATGCTCGTCTGGATGGACCTGGAAATGACCGGCCTCGACCACACGACCGACGTCATCGTCGAGATCGCGACGCTCGTGACCGACGACGAGCTCAACGTCGTCGCCGAGGGACCGGACCTGGTCGTCCACGCCACCGAGGACCAGCTGGCCCGCATGAACCCCGTCGTGGTGGACATGCACACGAAGAGCGGCCTGCTCGACCAGATCCGGGCGTCCACCACCACCCTGCAGGAGGCCGGCGCCGCGACGCTGGCGTTCATCAAGGAGCACGTCCCCAACGCGCGGCAGGTCCCGCTGTGCGGGAACTCGATCGGGATGGACCGCCGGTTCCTGGCCGCCTACCTGCCCGAGATCGAGGAGTACCTCCACTACCGCTCGATCGACGTGTCCACGGTCAAGGAGCTGGGCCGGCGGTGGTACCCCGAGGACTACGCCGGCCTGGGCAAGAGCTCGAGCGCGCACCGGGCGATGGACGACATCAAGGAGTCCGTCGAGGAGCTCAAGTACTGGCGGGAGCGGGTGTTCCGGCCCACCGGCGGCGACGGGGCCGACGCCGGGGAATCTTCTGACGGCTGAGGCCGTTGGCCCTGGTGTCCGGACCGAACGGCTAAATGGCTTGACGGGCGTCGCACCCACGTGGTGTCCTCGTCGGGCGCCGGCGACAGGCCGGTGACGAGCAACTGAACTGACATGCGCACCTCCACCCTCACCCGCACCTCCGTCACGGCCTCCACGGCCGTGACGCCGCGCGTGACCGTGCCGGTGTGCTCGTACCCGTGCTCCTTCGAGTACGCCACCAGCTTTGCGTCCACCGCCACCGCCATTCCGGCCACCGCGATGAACGTGAAGTGGCACCGCAAGGACATGGCCGCCAAGAAGGCCATGCACGCCACCGCCCGACGGGGAGACCGACTGCCATAGGCACCAGCCGCAGCAGTTCGAGTCACCAAGCCGTCGGGCCCCGCCCGGCGGCTTTCTTGCTTTTCCGCCCCACCGACCGACCCGTCCGACCGACCTCTCCCCCGGCCACCCGGCACCACCAGATCTCCAGAAAGAGAGCCCACCATGAGCATCGACCTCGACCCCACCGGCCTGGACCTCCCGTCCCTGGCGTCCGCCGCGGTCCTCGGCACCACCGCCGAGGCCGTCGCCGCCCTGGGCGCGTGCCGCGACCTGGGCCCGGCCCTGTTCTTCTCCGACGACCTCGACGACATCATCTCGGCCAAGCGGCTCTGCCAGACCTGCCCGGTCCGGACCGACTGTCTGAGCGAGGCCGTGGCCCGGGGCGAGCGCTACGGGATCTGGGGCGGCCAGCTCTTCGAGGAGGGCCGGATCGTCCTGAGCAAGCGCCGCAAGGGCCGCCCGCCGCGGGTCCCCCGCCCCGAGGACGTCCTGCCCGAGATCGAGGTGCCGGAGTCCTTCCAGTACCTGGTCCGGGCCAGCGCCAACTGACCGGGACCGGCCCGGCCGGCCGGCGGGCCAGCACGCAGCTCGCACCGGTGGTCAGCAACGCACGAGCGACCTGACCACCGCAGAGCTGGATCGGTACGGTGGGGGCCACCCCGGTGGCCCCCACCGGGCACCGGTACCCGCTGATGGCATCTCCCGACGACTCCACCGAACCTCCTGCGTCCGCCCCGGACAGCACCTCGCCGGCCCGTCGGCGGCGGGGCCTGCCGGTGGGCCCGGTGGGTCTGCTGCTCGTCACCCTGGTGGCGCTCCTGGCCGCAGGACTGGTGGTCCGGATCGGCCTGGGGAGCAGCGGCCCGGAGGCCGTCGACCTCCAGGACGCGCTCGACGAGCAGGCGGCGGCGCCGCTCGTCCCGCCCGACGCCTCGGCCGCCCAGGTCGGCCAGCCTGCGCCCGACGTCCGGCTGGCCTACCTCGACGGCGGCACCCAGCAGCTCGACGAGCTCCGGGGCACGCCGGTCGTCCTCAACTTCTGGGCCTCGACGTGCGCGCCGTGCCTGCTCGAGATGCCGGCGCTGGAGGAGTTCTCCCGGCAGCACCAGCCCGGCCCGGACGGCACCAACCCGGCCGGGGCCGTGCGGGTGGTGGGCGTGGCGGTGGCCGACCCCGAGGCCGCGGCGCGCAAGATGGTCGAGCGCACCGGCGTCCGCTACCGCAACGCGGCGGACCCCCAGGCGGCCGTCTTCCGGGTGTTCGGCGGGACCTCGCTGCCGCGCACGGTCGTCCTCGACGCCGCGGGCGTGGTCCGCGACGTCCACTCCGGTGCCCTGACGGCGGCGGAGCTGACCTCCAAGCTGCAGCAGCAGGGCCTGCTCCCGGCCTCGTGAGCAGGCACCCGTGAACGGTCGGCTGGCGCTCGCGTTCACGGCGGGCATGGTGGCCACCGTCAACCCCTGCGGCTTCGCGCTCCTGCCGGCCTACCTGACGTACTTCCTGGGCCTCGAGCCCGGCCCGGACGGCGCCGGCCCGGACGGGCCCCGCAGCCCGGTCCGCCGCGCCCTGGCGGTCTCGGCCGCCGTCACCCTGGGGTTCGTCGCCGTGTTCGGGGTCATGGGGCTCGTGTGGTCCTCGGTCGCCGAGGTCGTCGGCGAGCGCCTGCCGTACGCCACGCTCGTCATCGGACTGGGGCTGGTGGGGGTCGGGGTCGCGATGCTGCTGGGCTTCGAGCCCGTCGTCCGGCTGCCCAAGGTCCACCTGTCCGGCGAGGGCCGGGAGCTGACGTCGATGTTCCTGTACGGCGTCTCCTACGCAGTGGCGTCGCTGAGCTGCACGATCGGCGTGTTCATCTCGGTCGTGTCGACCACCCTCGCCGGGGAGCACGCCCTCACCAGCGTGGCGACCTTCCTGGCTTACGCGCTCGGCATGGGGGTGACCCTGGCGGTCCTCACCCTCGGCGTGGCGCTGGCCCGGCAGGGGATCGTCCACACGTTCCGGCGCGTCCTCCCCTACATGAACCGGGTCTCGGGCGGCCTCATGGTGGTCGCCGGGCTGTTCGTCGCCTACTACGCGTGGGTCGAGGTCGGGGAGCTCCGCTCGGGCCGGACCAGCGCCGTGGTGTCGTGGAGCCGGGACCTCCAGAGCGCCGTCCAGCGGTGGACCGAGCGCATGGGGGCGGGCCGGCTCGCGCTGGCCGGGCTGGTGGTCCTGGGCGCCGCCGTGGCGGTGTCGCTGGTCGTCCGCACCGGCCGCCGCCCCGCACCGCCGCCGGTCGAGGGTGCGGCGCCGGTCGACGAGCCGCTAGATTCCGGCACATGAAATCACGACACCAGGATCCTCTGTTGTGAACGCGTCCAGGGACGCCGCCCTGTCCACGTTCCCGGGGGCGGTGCCGATCCCCGAGTTCCTCGACGGCGTGGCCCGCGAGCTGGCCCCGCGGGGGTTCACCGAGGACCGCACCTTCGCCGTGGTGTCGACGTGCCGGGACGAGCTCACCGTGCCGCTCATGCGCGCCGTGACCGACCGCCTCGACCTGGCCTTCTACCTGGGCGCGCTGGGCGGCGTGCCGTCGCTCGGGCGCACCGGCTGGAACGCGGCGCTGTCGCACGTGCCGGTCGACGGCGGACGCGGGCACCTGGTGGTCCTGGGGATGACCCACATCGGGTTCGGCCCGGACGGCACCCCCGGCCAGAGCCTCCGGCGGCACCAGGACCTCCCCACGCCCACGTGCGGCGCGCTGATGTCGATCCTGCACTCGGAGGGCGTCGCCGAGGCCCTGCCCGACGCGCTCGACGACAACGAGAAGGACCGGCTCCGGCACCTCATGAAGAAGGTCAGCCCCGAGCGGTCCGGCACACCGGTCGGCATCACCCGGCGCGCGGCGCAGGCCGTCACGGCCGAGATGTGGGCCGAGCTCGACGCGCTCGAGGCGTGGCGGACCATGGACGTCGCCGCCTACTGCGGGGTCCAGGTGCACGTGCACGACCACCCGGACCTGATCGCCGTCACCGACGCCCAGTTCGTCGGCGCGGACGGGGTGCGGACGGAACTGCGCGCCGCCGGCTGAGCCTCGTCAGGGCGACAGGCGCTCGACGACCCAGCCGTCGCCGGACCGTCGGTACTGCAGCCGGTCGTGGAGCCGGCTCGGCCGGCCCTGCCAGAACTCGACCTCGTCGGGGGTGATCGCGTAGCCGCCCCAGAACGGCGGGCGCGGCACCTCGCCGGAGGCGAAGCGCTCGGACGCGGCGACCACCGCCGCGTCCACGGCCGCACGGTCCGGCACGACGGTGCTCTGCGGGCTGGCCCACGCCCCCACCTGGCTCTCCCGGGGCCGGGTCGCGAAGTAGGCGTCGGAGGACGCGTCGTCCAGCGGCGCCGCTGTCCCCTGCACCCGCACCTGCCGCTCCAGGTCGAGCCACGAGAACAGCACCGCCACGCGGTCGTCCTGGGCCAGGTCCTGCCCCTTGCGGCTCTCCCGGTTGGTGAAGAACCAGAGCCGTCCCTGCTCGTCGATCCCGCGGAGCAGGACGTTGCGCGGTCGCGGCCGGCCGGAGCCGTCCACCGTCACCACCACCATCGCGTTGGGCTCGGCCACCTGGGCCCGCTCGGCCTCTCCGAGCCAGGTCCTCAGCTGCGCGAGCGGGTCCGCCGCCACGTCGGCCTCGCGCAGCTCGGCCTGCGCGTACTGCTCACGACGGTGCAGGTCGACCACGGTCCCTACCCGATGACCGTGGTGCCGCGCAGGTACGGCTGCAGCAGCTCGGGGACGTCCACCTTGCCGTCGGGGCGGCGGTAGGTCTCGACCAGCGCGGCCCAGATCCGGGGCACGGCGAGCGCCGAGCCGTTCAGCGTGTGGAGGACCGCGGTCCCCCTGCCGTCGTCCGGGCGGTACCGCAGGTTGGCGCGGCGGGCCTGGTAGTCGGAGAACCACGACACCGAGCTGCACTCCAGGAACCGGTCGACCCCGGGCGCGTACACCTCGATGTCGAACGTCCGGGCCGCCGACCCACCCAGGTCGCCGGCGCACAGGTCGAGCACCCGGTACGCCAGGCCCAGGTCGGCGACGACCCCCTCGGCCCGGGCCAGGATCTCGGCGTGCAGGTCGGGGGCCTGCTCGGGCAGTGCGTAGGCCAGGATCTCGACCTTGTCGAACTCGTGCACCCGCAGGAGGCCCCGGGTGTCCTTGCCGGCCGAGCCGGCCTCGCGGCGGAAGCAGCTGGTGTGCGCCATGAAGCGGCGGGGCAGGTCGGCGGCGGGGAGGATCTCGTCGCGGCCGAGCGACGTGAGCGGCACCTCCGCGGTCGGCACGGCCCACAGGTCGTCGCGCTCGGCGTGGTACGCCTCGTCGGCGAACTTGGGCAGGTGGCCCGTCGAGACCATCGTCTGGGTCGTGACCAGGGTCGGGGGCCGGACCTCCTCGTAGAGGTCGGCGTTGCGGTCGAGCGCCAGCTGGCACAGCGCCCGGACCAGCGTCGCGCCCAGTCCCCGGTACATCACGAACATCGAGCCCGACAGCTTCACGGCGCGCTCGACGTCCAGGATCCCCAGCTCCTCGCCGATCTCCCAGTGGGGGACCCGCTGGTGCTCGGCGTACGAGTCCGGGTCGTACCCCTCGTGGCGCACCACGACGTTGTCGTCCTCGCCCAGGCCGTCGGGCGCGTCGGGCGACGGCAGGTTGGGGGTGCGCAGCAGCCGCTCGCGCAGCGCGGTGGCGTGGGACTCGACCTGGGCGTCGAGGTCCTTCTCCTCCGCACC
>CAIYXG010000060.1 GCA_903930035.1 uncultured Actinomycetes bacterium
CGCAGCGCCGCCGAGACCGCCGAGCTGCGCAGGAGTGCCGCCCGCGCCCGCCGGCAGCTGCTCGACGTCATGGACGCCGTGCCCGAGTCCATCGTGGTGCTGGCCTCGGTGGTCGACGCCCAGGGCGCGGTCGTGGACTTCACCTACGAGCGGGTCAACCGGGCCTTCTGCGACCTGGTCGGCGAGGACCGGGCCACGCTGCTGGGCAACAGCCTGCTGGACCTCTACCCGTCGCACCTCGACCTGGGGCTCTTCGACGCCTACCGGCAGGTGGCCGAGACCGGCGAGCCGTTCGTGGCGGAGCTGCCGTGGTTCGAGGAGCGCCACGCCCGCGGGTACCTGGAGGTCTCGGTCACCAAGTTCAACGCCGGCATCATCGCCACCGGGCGCGACATCACCGACCGCAAGCTGCTCGAGCAGAACCTGAGCACCAAGGCGCTCACCGACCCGCTCACCGGGCTGGGCAACCGCCGGATGCTGCTCGACCGGATCCACCACGACCTGGCCCGGCTGGACCGGGAGGAGGGCGAGCTGGCCGTGCTGTTCCTCGACCTGGACCACTTCAAGGACGTGAACGACACCCAGGGGCACGAGGTGGGCGACCGTGTCCTCCAGGAGGTCGCCCGGCGGCTGCTGGTGGAGCTCCGGCCCTCCGACACCGTGGCCCGTCTCGGCGGCGACGAGTTCGTGGTGGTGCTGCCGCGGACGCACGACGCCCGGGACCCGGCCGCCACCGCCCGGCGGCTGCTCGACGCGGTCGCCCGACCCATCGAGGTCGACGGCGTCGAGGTCCGGCTGGGCGGGAGCATCGGCATCACCACCTCGCTCGGGGACGACGACCCCGAGGACCTGGTCCGCCAGGCCGACCTGGCGATGTACCGGGCCAAACGGCGCAGCGGCGACCGGTTCGAGTTCTTCGACGACCGGATCAGCGACGAGGTGCACGAGCGCGTGACCACCGAGCAGGCGCTGCGCGCCGCGGTCGAGCACGACGAGTTCGAGCCGTGGTTCCAGCCCGAGGTCGACCTGCGCACCGGCCGGATCGTGGGGTTCGAGGCGCTCGCCCGGTGGCGCCAGGGTGGGGTCGTGGTGCCGGCGGCCGAGTGGGTCGGCCACGCCGAGTCCAGCGGCCTCATCACCCGGCTCGACCGCGCCGTGCGGGCCAAGGCCTGCACCACGTTCGCCGGCTGGTCCCGGCCGGGCCTGCGGGCGCTGGTGCGGCTGTGGCTCAACGTGTCGGCTCGGGAGCTCGTCGAGGCCGACACCGCCCAGGTCCTGCTCGCCACCGTCCGAGCCGCCGGGCTCCAGCCCTCCGACGTGGGGGTGGAGATCACCGAGACGGCGCTCGTCGCCGACCCCGAGGCTGCGAACGCGAACATCGAGGACCTGGTCGCGGCCGGGGTGCGCATCGCCATCGACGACTTCGGCACGGGGTTCGCGTCGCTGGCGTCCCTGCGCGACCTGAAGGTGGACACGATCAAGATCGACCGGTCGTTCACACAGGGCGTCCCCGGCGACGACTTCGACGACGCGGTGGTCGCCGCCACGGTCGCCCTCAGCGACACGCTCGAGATGGGGATCGTCGGCGAAGGCATCGAGACCGAGGCGCAGCGCCGCGCACTGGCAGAGCTGGGCTGCACGACCGGCCAGGGCTACCTGTTCGCGCCGCCGCTCCCGGGGGACCAGGCGGCCGAGCTGCTACGGGTGGGCGCCGTCACCGCGTGACGTGCCCGTCGGCGGGGTCCGCCGGGCCCGCAGGTCCACCGCCACCGGCGCGGCGGGACGGTCGTACGTGCGGTCCTCGGCCACCAGCAGGACCCAGCCGTCGGGGGCCGGGCCGAGCACCAGCCGCACGACCGAGCCCGGCTCGCCCCGGCGCGGCTGCTGCTCGCTCAGCACGACCGTCCGGACCCGCACCTCGTCCACGACCTCGTCGCCCAGGATCCACGTGCGGCGGCCGTCGGCCGCGGCGAGCGCCGGCACGACGTCGTCGACCGACCGCCCCACCAGCGACGCGTCCAGCCCGAGCCGACCGTGCGCAGCCCGGCAGGCCGACACCGTCCCGTCGGGCGCGAGCCCGAGCACGGCGACGTCGTCCGTCCCCGACCACGCCCGCAACCGGTCCCGCTGGACCGCCTCGTCGGCCACGCCCGCACCGTGCGACAGCCCACCCGCGGCGGCCGCGCCGACGTGCCATGACCAGTCCGTGGCCTCCTGGGCCTGCCGGGGCGGGGGCGGCACGCCGTCGCGACGCTCGGCCAGTACGCGCTCGAGCTGCACCACCTGCGTGTCCCACTGCTCGCGCAGCCGGGGGGCCAGGCCGGCCACTGTCGCCGCGTCGCGGGACCAGCGGGACCACACGCCCTCCAGCTCGGCGTCCGGAAGGTCGTGCAGCGCGAGCCCCAGGTCGGAGACCAGGTTGATGCTGACCTCCGCCTCCAGCTCGTCGGCCCAGGCCAGGAACGGCGCCAGCTCGTGCCAGTTGCGGTCCATGAGGCAGAAGCACAGCCGGAACTCCGTGCCCTTGGCCCGGCATGCCTCGCGGAGCCGGCCGACGTTGCGCACCACCTGGTCGAAGTCCGAGCCGCCGCGGATGGACTCGTACATCTCGGCGCTCGCGCCGTCGACCGAGACCGTCACGTCGAACGACCAGCGGTCCAGCACCTGTGCGACCCGGTCGGTCCAGACGGTGCCGTTGGTCGTGACCTGCATCCGCTCGGGACCGCCGACCTGGGCCATCAGGTCCCAGACGCGGAAGTGCTCGGGGATCAGGAACGGCTCGCCGCCCAGGAACTTGGCGTACCGCAGGCCGGGCAGGAACCCGGCCAGGTCCTCGTAGAACTGGTCGTCGTAGGGCGAGTCGATCGGTGGCAGGCCGGCCTGGTGGCGCAGGGTGGACGAGAGCTCGGGCGTGCACATGACGCACGCCAGGTTGCAGCGGTTGGACAGGGCGAAGGTCATGGCGACCGGCCCGGCCGGGTCCGGGTCCGTGAGCGGGTAGCGGTCGTAGACGGCGGCGTCGGGGTCGAACCGGCCGTGGTCCATGTGCCACCGGCACGACGCGCAGCCCACGCTCATGTCCCACCGGGCCAGGGCCTCCCGCAGCACCCCCTGCCGGGCCCCGCCCCACAGGTCGGTCAGCCGGTCCTCGCCGATCCGGCCGAGCGGGTACGACTGGTTGGCACAGCAGGCGTAGACCCACCCGCTCGGGTCGAGCTCCAGGGTGACCCAGGGTGCGACGCACGCCGCGTCGACCGCGTGGCCCCGGCCGGGGCGGGCGGCAGCCCAGGCGTCACGGGTGCGCGGGTCCATGGCTGCCCACGGTACCGCCCGGCCCCGTCGGACCGGCCGGCGAGCGGCCGACGCCGCCGGACGGGTCCGCTCAGCCGTCGCGGTGGAGCAGGGCGACGGCGAGCGGGACGAGCTCCGGGTCCCACTGGACGCCGGCCCGGTCCTCGAGCACCTCCGTCACGCCGTCGACCGTCAGGTTGCCGTCGCGGTACCGGCGGGACGAGCGCATGGCGTCCACCGAGTCGGCGACCGAGACCACGCGCGCCGCGAGCGGGATGTCGCTGCCCGACAGCCCGCCGGCATAGCCGCCGCCGTCCCAGCTCTCGTGGTGGGCACCCACCGCCTCTGCCAGGTCGGCCACCTCGTCCCGCGCGGCGAGGAGCACCTCGCCCTGCGCCGCGTGGCCCTGCATCACCGCCCACTGGTCCGGCTCGAGCCGGCCCGGGTGCAGCAGGATCTCGTCGGGGATCGTGATCTTCCCGACGTCGTGGAAGAGCGCCGCACGCACGGCCAGCGCCGCCTCGGCCCGGGTCAGCCGCAGGTCGACGACCAGCTCGGCCGCGAACGCCGCGCTCCGGCACGCGTGCTCGTAGGTCGGGACGTCCTTGGCACGCAGGTCGACCAGCAGCTGCTCGCCGCCCGGACCGACCTGCTCCTCCACGAGCGCCAGCAGCTGCGCCACGGCCGCAGGGCGACCGGCCCGGTCCCAGATCGGCCGTTCCATCACGCCAGTATGAACGACCGTCGGCTCAGGAGCTGCCGTTGCGGTCGGCGACGGCCGCCAGGACCCGCTCGTAGCGCGCCTGCACGTCGGCCGCGTCCTGTGCGGCGAGCGTGGACGCGGTCGCCGACTCCCGCACCACCTCGGCGTAGTCCGCCACCGCCGCCACGTGCGACGGGTCGACCGTCCGCACCAGGAGCACGAGCGAGTCGAACATCCGCAGGGTGATCGCGGGGTTGGCGGCGGCCGACTGGCGGATGGCGTCGTAGGCGTTGCGCAGGAGGCGCACGAACCGCAGCGGCGGCTCCACCAGCCGCACCTCGCCCTGGTCGTCGCACAGGCCGCCCGTCGGGTCGGGCCGGCTGCCGATCTGCCGGAGGGCGTCGCCGAGCCAGTCCACGCAGGTCCGGCCGGTGAAGGTGTCGTTGACCGCCGGGGAGAGCGCGCGGAGCGCGATCTCGACCACCTGGTTGAGCGCGAACTCGATGTCCTGCTCGATCGTGCGGGCGTCGCCGATCTCGACGGCCTCGTGGAGCGCGCGCCGCACGCTCGGGGCGTGCTCCGCGGGCAGGACGCGGGCCAGCGGCTGGCCGGCGACCAGGAACTGGCCGACCCGGTGCTCGAGCACCACGACGGCCGCGTTCGCCTCGGTGGTGTCCAGGACACGGGGATGGTCGAACGCCTGGAAGTACCCGGTGCGCTCGGCAGTGAGGAGCGCACCCTCGGCCGCGGCACGTCGACGCAGCTCCTCGACGAGCCCGGCGTCGCTGCTCCGCATGACCTCCGGCAGGTAGTCGTTGGCGGCCTGCATGGTCCGGCCCAGGTCCCGGACGACGGACGAGATGACCCGTGGCGCCTGGATGGTGGTGGCCACCCGGTGGACGTAGACGATCAGCAGGAAGAACGTGCCGAGGCCCATCACGAACGCCACGGCGTACGACACCGACGGCAGCGTGCTGCGCGTGCGGTCGGTCGTCACCGAGCTGAGGGTCAGCGCGCACATCACGATGGCCGAGAGGAACGCCCCGAGGGTGACCTGGGTGACGGGGTCGAGCATGAACCGGCGGATCAGCCGCGGACCCAGCTGGGACGACGCCAGCGAGAACGTCAGGACGCTGATGGAGAACACGAGCGACAACGAGGTGGCGAGCGCCGAGAGCATGGCGCTCAGGACGACGTCGGCGTCGGCCGCGGTGCGGGCCACGAGCCACTCCGGGAGGAACTCCGGCACCGAGGTGCCGCTCCGGGCCCAGGCACGGTCCGCCTGCCGGGTCAGCGCGAAGACCACCAGCGAGGAGAGCGCCATCAGGAACGGGATGGCCCACAGGTTGGGACCCACCTTGTAGCGCAGCTCCCACAGCCAGGTGCCGAGCCGCGACCTGCGGCGCGTCATCGTGCGCCGTCCGTGGCCGTCCCCCGCTGCATGACGAGAGTCTGCCGCCCCGGCGGATTCCACGGAAACCTTCCCCGGTTCTTGACGGACTCTCACGTTCCGGGTCCACACTGACCACCACCCACGGCGCCGGCCGGGACCGGCGCCCGAACTCCGCCCCCGGGCGGCCGCACAAGGAGCACCCATGGCACGACGCACGATCGCCGCCCTCGTCCTGTTCACCACCACCCTGGGCCTGGTGGGCGCCACCGCCGCGACCGCCGGTGCCGCGCCGGTGGCGGCCAGCTCACGCTGCTCGGTCGCACAGAAGGGCCTGGCCCGCGCCCAGTCGGCGCTCGGCAGGGCGCAGCAGCGGGTCGCCACCGCCACCTCCCGGCGTGACGCGGCGCAGGCCGCCGGCCAGACCCAGAAGGCAGCCCGTCTCACCCGGCTGATCAACCAGGCCCAGAAGGCCCTGACCCGGGCGTCGTCGGTGCTGACCAAGGCCCAGGCCCGCTACACCGCCCGCTGCACCACCACCACGACCGCCGCGCCTGCGCCCTGACCCGGGCGACGGCCCGACCGGTCGACCGGCCCGCCACACCGGCACAACGACGTGCCGGTCCCTGGCGGGCCGCGCCGCGTCCGGGCGGCCTCAGCCCAGCTCGACGACGCAGCCGTCCTGCGCCGAGCGCATGGCGGCGAACGCGATGCGGTGGCTCTCCAGCGACGCGTGCCCGGACGCCACCGGCTGGGTGCCGGTCCGGAGGGAGTCCAGGAAGTCGCGGAACAGGGGCCGCTCACCCCCGCCGTGGCCGTCGTAGGCCGTCGGCACCCGCAGCTCGCGCACCTTGCCCGAGACGTGGTCCGCCACCCGGAGCCAGCCGTCGAGCGCGTGCAGCTCCCCCACGATCGACCCGGTGGTGCCGTCCACGCGGACCTGGCGCATGGAGCGGTACGAGTTGGAGTGCAGCGTGAACGAGGCGTTCACCCCGTTGGCGAACTCGACCAGGACGGTCTGGCTGCTGGGCTGGTCGTTGTCCCCGACCTTCCACGCGCACCGGCCCCAGCGCGTCGTGCGCAGTGCGTGGTCCAGCCCCTCGGGCGTGTGGTCGTCGGTCACGGCCGAGACCGGCCAGCGCCACCACTCCGCCCGGGTACGGAGCAGGTCCACCTTGGAGTCGACCAGCCGCGGCCGGACCCGCTGGAGCACCTTGGCCGCGGGGCCCAGCCCCAGCGGCCGCTCGGCGAGCGCCAGGTCGCCCAGCACCGGCCGCAGGTCCTTGTAGATGGCGACCGCGTCGTACGGGCACGTCGCGGCGTGCGGGCACCCCTCGATGCAGAAGTCCGGGGCCCCCTCCGGGGCGTTGGCGCCAGTCAGCTCGGTCGGCCTCAGGAACGACACCACGCGGGACGCCGGGGCACCGGCGACCCACGAGACCAGGTCCAGGTCGTGGCACGACTTCTGCAGGAGCCACGGCACGTCGGACCGGCGGGTGTGGCCGCGCACGTAGCTGTGCGCGTAGTGCCAGAAGGAGACGTTCTCCGACTGCTGGACCGTGACGACCTGCCCGACCGCCCCGGCGGCGACCAGCCGGTGCAGCTCGGCGAAGAGGTGCGAGTACCGGTAGACGTGGCAGACGCCGAGGGTGACGCCCTGCGCGTCGGCGGCCGCCACGATCCGCTCGCAGTCCTCCACGTCGAGCGCCATCGGCTTCTCGAGCAGCACGTGGTAGCCGGCGTCGATCGCGGCGAGCGTGGGCTCGACGTGGTGGCGGTCGCCCGTCGCAATGAGCGCGAAGTCCGCAAACTTCGGGCGGTCGAAGAGCTCCTCCCACGACTCGTGGCAGGCCGCGTCGGCCACCGAGTAGCGCTCGGCGAACCGGCGCCGACGTCCCGGGTCGGGCTCGGCCACGCCCACGATGCGCCCGGTCTCCGGCTCGTCGAGGAACAGCCGGGTGTAGGCGTCGTAGCCGCGGTCGCCCGCACCGACGACCACGCCGGTGAGGCCCCCACCGGGGCGTGCGCCAGGTCGAGCCGCCCCCGCCGGTCCGTGTGCCATCGGCCAAGTCTGCCGGGTCGTCGCGCGGTCCGCCATGTGCCACCATCCCCGGGTGACTTCGGGGTCAGCACCAGGGGGGACCGCGCCGGACGACCGTGTCGTGCAGGTGAAGCGGCTGTCGACCGCCGCCGCGCTGCGGGACCGCCTCGAGGCGCTGGGCTGCCCGCTGCCGGTCGTGGACCAGGTGGACCCCGACGGGCCGCTCGCGCAGCACCACCAGGTGGACGGACTCACGCTCCACAACCGGTTCACGATCCTGCCCATGGAGGGCTGGGACGGCACCGAGGACGGCCGGCCCACGGACCTGGTCCGCCGGCGCTGGCGACGGTTCGGCGAGTCCGGCGCCGCGCTCGTGTGGGGCGGCGAGGCCGTGGCGGTCGTGCCCGAGGGCCGCGCCAACCCGCACCAGCTCCATGTGGGACCGGCGACCGGCGCCGACCTGGCAGAGCTGCGGGCCACGGTGGTCGACGCGCACGCCGCGGCGACCGGCGGCGCCGCACCCGTCGTGGGTCTGCAGCTCACCCACTCGGGACGGTGGTCCCGGCCCGACGGCACCGCCCGGCCCCGCACCGCCTACCGCCACCCGCTGCTCGACGAACGGGTCGGCGCCGACGACGCAGCGCTGCTGACCGACACCGAGCTCGACGACCTGGTGGCCGCCTACGTCCACGGCGCCGTGCTGGCCGCCGAGGCCGGGTTCGACTTCGTGGACGTCAAGCACTGCCACGGCTACCTGCTGCACGAGCTCCTCAGCGCGCACGACCGGCCCGGCGCCTACGGCGGCTCCTTCGAGCACCGGACCCGGTTCCTGCGCGACACGGTGGCGGGCATCCGCTCGGCCGCACCCGGGCTGCGCATCGGGGTGCGGCTCTCGGCGTTCGACGTGGTGCCGTTCACCGCCGGCCCCGACGGCGTGGGCGTCCCGGCCAGCGGCGAGCCGTACCGGTGGACCTTCGGGCCCGACCCCGACGCCCTGGCCGACGGGACGGCGACCCCCGACGACCTGACCGAGACGCACCGGTTCTGCGACCTGCTCGGCGAGCTCGGCATCGAGCTGTTCTGCATGACCGGTGCCAGCCCGTACTGGGCCCCGCACGCGCAGCGGCCGGCGTTCTTCCCGCCGTCCGACGGCTACCTGCCGCCACGGGACCCGCTCGCCGACGTGCACCACATGCAGTCCGTCACCCGGCAGGTCACCCTGGCCCACCCGGACCTGACCGTGGTGGGGTCGGGCCTCACCTACCTGCAGGACTGGTTCCCCCACGCCGCCGAGGGACTGGTGCGCGACGGCTGGTTCCACTCGGCCGGCCTGGGGCGCATGGTGCTGAGCCACCCCACGCTGCCGGCACGGGTGCTGGCGGGCGAGGGCCTGGACCGCCGTCTGGTGTGCCGCACGTTCAGCGACTGCACCACGGCGCCGCGCAACGGCATGGTGTCCGGCTGCTGGCCCCTGGACGAGGCGTACAAGTCCCGGGCCGACCGGGTCGAGCTGACCCGGGCCAAGCGCGCCGCCGAGGCTGCCCGGGGCGGCCGGTCGCGTCGTGGGACGGCGGGCAACGACGTCGCGGGGGACGACGCATGACCGCAGCACCAGGGGTGCGGCGCGAGCGGGCGGTCTACGGCGCCTCCGCGGTGCTGCTCCCGTTCCTGCCCGACGGCGGCGTGGACCAGGCTGGGTTCGAGGCGCACCTGCGGCGGACGATCGACGCCGGGCTGGTGCCGGCCGTCAACATGGACACCGGGTTCGGCCCCGTGCTCACCCCGGCCGAGCGGACCGGGTTCCTGGAGGTGGCGCGGTCCACCGGCGCGCCGTTCATCGCCGGGGCCCACGTCACCGACAAGCCCGGCGACCCGGTCGACCTGGACGCGTACGCGGCCGCCATGGTGGAGGTCGCGTCCTTCGGCGGCACGCCCATCGTCTTTCCCTCGCACGGGCTCTCGGCGGTCGACGACGACGCGCTCGTCGCCGCCCACCGCACGCTGGCCACCCAGGTCGACGAGTACCTGGGCTTCGAGCTCGGGCCGATGTTCCACCCTGCCGGCCGCATCTTCTCGACCGAGGTCTTCACCGAGGTGCTCGGGATCCCCCAGGTCACCGGGCTCAAGCACTCGTCGCTGCGGCGCGACCTGGAGTGGGAGCGGCTGGCGGTGCGGGACCGGGTCCGTCCCGGCTTCCGGCTGATGACCGGCAACGACCTGGCCATCGACCTGGTGGTCCACGGCTCCGACTACCTGCTGGGCCTGTCCACCTTCGACCCCGAGGCGTTCGCCCGGCGCGACGCCGCCTGGGCCGCCGGCGACGACGCCACGTTCTGGGCGCTCAACGACGTCCTGCAGTACCTGGGCCGGCTGGCGTTCCGCCCGCCCGTGCCGGGCTACCGGCACGACGCCGCCATGTACCTGGCGCTGCGCGGCCTGGTCGGCCACGACGGCACGCACCCGGCGTCACCCGTCCGGCCGGCCGCCGACCGCGAGCTGCTGGCCCAGGTGGCCGCCGAGCTCGACGAGCTGCTCGACCGCTGAGCCGGCCGGTCAGGCCGCCGGGAGACCGGGGACCGCCGACGGCGGCACCCCCACCGCGCTCTTGACGGTCTCGCTGAACAGCTGCGCGCCCACCGGACGCAGGTGGATGGCGTCGTAGGTCAGGCCCGGCCGGGTGCTCGAGACGGCCTTCCAGTCGGCCAGGGCCACGTCGGGGTCGCGCCCGGCGAGCGCCGCCAGCCGCTCGTTGACGTAGCCGAAGAACCAGCGGTACTTGTCGGCGGCGGCGAGCGCGTCGGGCGGGATGATGGCGTCCGTCGGCTCGCGCAGGGTGACCCACACGACCTTCTTGGCGCCCAGCCCGCGGAGGGTGGCCACCAGCTGGTCGGCCTCCTTGTCGAACTTCGCGGCCCAGGCGTCGTAGTTGGCGCGGTCCCGGCCCCACAACGAGTTGTACCCGAGGGCCACCACGGCCACCGACCCGACCCGCTTCCCCTGGGCCTGCAGCTCCTTGTCGGCGACGTTCATCATCATGGCCGGACGACCGCGGACGTCCACCTGCCAGCCGGGGAGCGACGCCGGCAGCGCCTCCTTGGCCCCCAGGCCCACCGAGTCGGTCACCAGCGTGAGGCTGGTGGGCCACTCGGGGTCGAGCGCCACTCCGGGGTCGAGCACGGCGCCCGCCAGCTCCGGGGGCAGGGTCGTGGTGGTGGTCGTCGACGACGTGGTGGTCGGCCGGACGGCGGCCGACGTGGGCGACGCGTCCACGGACCTGCGGCCGGCGAAGGGGCCCACCATCACCAGCCCCAGCACCAGCACCGTGAGGCCGACGAGGACCCACGGCAGGGCGCGCACTCGTGGTCGGGGCTGCTCGGGCATCGGAAAACGGTACCGGTGACCCTCCCGCCCCTTCCAGCCGGTCAGGCCCGGTGCCGGTGCGACCCCGGTCGTCGGACGACGCGACGCTTCTCCAGGTGGTCCACGACCACCACGAGGGGCACGGCGGCCGCCACCATCGCCCACCCGGCGGGCGGGGGCGCCGCCTGGCCCAGCAGGCCGGCCAGCCCCGGCACGAACACGCACGCCGCGACGAAGAGCAGCTCGACGCCCACCGCACCCCGGAGGTACCAGTTGGGCCGCACGCCCCGACGCCCCGCGGGCCGGGTCAGGCTCCGGCACGCGAAGGAGTTGGTGAGCTGGGCCACGACGATGGTCGTCCACGCCGTCCCGGACGCGGCCAGGAGTGCCGGCCCGGCAGGGAAGGCCTGGCCGGGCCGCCACCCCGCCGCCGCCATCGCCACCAGGAAGGCCAGGCAGGTCCAGACCGCCTCCACGGGGCCCATGACACCGAACGCCCGCACGGCGACCCGTCGGTTGAGCAGGCGGCCGGCAGCCGGGTCCCTCCGGAGCACCTCCTCCCCGGCGGGCTCGGCGCCGAGCGCCACGGCCGGGAGGGTGTCGGTCCCCACGTCGATCGCCAGCACCTGCAGCACGCCGATCATCAGCGGGAACCGGCCGGCGCTCAACGACCAGAGGATGAACGGGAAGACCTCGGCCACGTTGTCCGTGAGGTGGTAGGCGAGGAACCGGCGGATGTTGGCGAAGGTGCCGCGCCCCTGGCGCACCGCCTCCACGATGATGGCGAAGTCCTCCTCGAGCAGGACCAGGTCGGCGGCCTCGCGTGCCACGTCGGTGCCGGTGCGGCCCATCGCGATGCCGATGTCGGCGGCCTGCAGCGCCGGCCCGTCGTTGACCCCGTCGCCCGTCATGGCCACCACGTGGCCCCGGGACTGCAGCGCCCGGGCGATCCGCAGCTTGTCCTCGGGCTCGATCCGTGAGAGCACCACGCCGTCGCGGTCCACGAGGGCCGCCAGCACCTGGTCGTCGTCCGGCAGCTGGTCGCCGGTCAGGACCAGCGGCTCCTCGGTCGAGAGGCCGATCTCACGGGCGATCGCCGCCGCGGTCGCCGGGTGGTCGCCG
>CAIYXG010000061.1 GCA_903930035.1 uncultured Actinomycetes bacterium
CACCTCGACCGTGGCGCCGAAGTCACGCATCACGGCCGCCGTCATCTCCACGTACGGCCGGCTCACCAGGTCGGTCCGGAGCCGGACCGTGAGCCCCTTCCGCATGCACGGCCCCGACAGCATCAGCCCGCTCAGGAACTGGCTGCTCACGTCGCCCCCCACCTCGACCGTGCCGCCGGCCAGGCCCCGCGACGTGAGCTGCACGGGCAGGCAGCCGGGAGCGCCCAGCGGCTCGACCTCCGCCCCGAGGTGGGCCAGTGCGTCGAGCAGGTCGCCCATGGGCCGGCGCCGGAGCGGCTCCCCGCCGTCGAGGACGACGGTCGCGTCCGCGAGGCAGGCGGCCGGGGCGACGAACCGGGAGGTCGTCCCCGAGAGCCGTGCGTCGAGCAGCGCACCGTCGACCGGGGGCCGTCCGTCGACGCCGTCGACCGTGAGGCGGCGTCCGTCGTCGCCGGCCGCCACCGTGGCGCCCAGGACCCGGAGGCAGCGCACCATGGCCTCGGTGTCGTCGGCGGCCAGCGTGCCGACCAGCTCGGAACGGCCGTCGGCGAGCGCCGCGACCAGGAGGGCCCGGTTGGTCAGGCTCTTGGAGCCCGGGGGACGCACTGCGGCGTCCACGGGCCCGTCGAACGGGAGGACCACCCGCGGGTCGTCGGGGGCCGTCTCCTGCGTCATGCCAGCGGGTGCACCGAGGCGGCACAGCCACGGCCCGCCAGCGCCTCGGCCAGGTCGTCGGCGCGCCGGGCGTCGACCACCAGGATCAGGTTGCCCATGCCCGCCCCGGCGGCGTGGGCCACCTCGATGTCGTACACGTTGACCGAGAGCTCCGAGGCCAGGGTCGTCGCGGCGGCGAGCTCGCCCGGCTGGTCCGGGATCCGCACCCGCACCTCGGCGAGCTCCTCTGCGGGCGGGACGCCGTCGGGCAGGTTGCGCCGTGCCGCCTGGGCGCCGCGGAGGCGCTCCCGCAGCTCGTCCCGCCGGCCCTCCGCCACGACGGCGCGCATGTCGGACAGGGACACCAGCAGGCCGTCGAGGACGTCGAGGATGGCGTCCCGGTTGTCCTCGCAGATGTCGAGCCAGATCCCGGGGTCGCCGGCGGCGATCCTGGTCATGTCCCGGAACCCGCCCGCCGCGAGCTGCAGCAGTGCGGCGTGCTCCTCGGCGCGACCGGCCGCCAGCTGCATGAGCGTGGCGGCGGTCAGGTGCGGGACGTGCGACACCGTGGCCACCAGACGGTCGTGGGCAGCCGGGTCCAGCGTGACCACCTCGGCGCCGAACGACCGCACCACCGAGTGGACGAGCGCCTGGGCCTGCGGGTCGGTCGTGCTGGTCGGGGTCAGCACCCACGTGGCCCCGTCGAAGAGGTCGGCGCGGGCACCGTCGACCCCGAGGGCCTCGGAGCCGGCCATCGGATGGCCGCCGACGAACTGCGGGTCGTCCACGGCCGCGACCACGGGGGCCTTGACGCTGCCGACGTCGGTCACGACCCCGCCGCCCTCGAGCGCGCGCCGGACCAGCGCCGGCGCCGGCCCCACGGGCACGGCGACGAAGGTCAGCCCGGCGGCCGCGTCGGTGCCGACGGCGTCCACGGCACCCAGCTCGAGCGCCCGGGCCGCCCGGTCGGCGTCGAGGTCCTGGCCGGTCACGTGCCAGCCCTGGGCACGCAGCGCAAGACCCACCGAACCGCCGATGAGTCCGGTGCCGACGACCTGGGCGCGTCGGGTGCTCACGACCGGCCCGTCACTCCGGCAGGTCGTCGCGCAGCGAACGGGCCTGCTCGAGGTAGACGTGCCGCAGGTCGGCCCGGGCCCGGTCGGACTCGACGTGCATCAGCACACGGACGCACATGGGCATCCCGCCCTCGATGTCGAGCTCGCGGGCGCACAGCAGCGGCACGTCGCCGAGCCCCATCTCGCGGGCGGCCGCCGCGGGGAAGCCGCTGTGCAGGTCGTCGGTGGCCGTGAACACCACCGAGACCAGGTCGTCGTGCGCCACGCCGTTGCGGGCCAGCATCTCGCCGAGCAGCGTGCGGACCCGGTCCGACATGTGCCCGGTCTCGTCGACGTCCAACGTGGTCGCGCCCCGGAGCGCCCGCACAGCCATGGCGGCAGGTTAGCGGTCGGCCGGATCGGCCCCGGGGTCCGTTCGGGGCGCCGCGCCGGGCTCCTCGGGACGCACGGCGCGCTCGAGGGCGCGCACCTCGTCCTGGGTGAGCTCACGCCACTCCCCCGGTGACAGCCGCGTGTCCCGCAGCGGGCCGATACGGGTGCGCACGAGCCGCACCACGGGATGGCCCACGGCCTCGCACATCCTGCGGACCTGCCGGTTACGACCCTCGTGGATGGTCAGCTTGAGCACGTCCGGGGCCACCAGCGAGACCCTGGCAGGGGCCGTCGGGCCGTCGTCGAGGTCCACCCCCTCGCGGAGCCGCCGCACGGCGCCGCGGCCGGGGCGTCCCTCCACCTGCGCGACGTACTCCTTGTCCACGCCGAAGCTCGGGTGGGTCAGCCGGTGGGCCAGCTCGCCGTCGTTGGTGAGCAGGAGCAGGCCCTCGGTCTCGAGGTCGAGCCGCCCGACGGGGAAGACCCGGGGCTCCGGCGGGACCACCTCGACGACCGTCGGCCGTCCGTGGGTGTCGGCGGCGGTGGTCACGGTGCCGGCGACCTTGTTGAGCAGGTAGTAGACGAGCCCGGGGGCGATCCCGACCCGGACGCCGTCGACGTCGACGGCGTCCACGGCCGGGTCGACGCGGTCGCCCAGCGTGGCGACCGTCCCGTTGACCGTGACGCGTCCTTCGTCGATCAGGTCCTCGCACACCCTGCGGCTGCCGATCCCGGCGCGGGCCAGGACCTTCTGGAGCCGCTCGCGGCCGCCGGACGGGGCACCGTCGGAGGGTGGCTCAGCGGTCACCGGGCTCGTCGACGAGGTCGTCGACCCCCAGCACCGGCGGACCGTCGGGCCCGTCGCCGGCGGCCGGGACAGGCTCCTCGGGCTCGACACGGAGTCCCTGCTCGAGCAGCTCGACCACGTCGGCCCCCGGGATGAAGTCGCCGAGCGACGGCAGCTCCTCCAGCGAGTTCAGACCGACCCGCTCCAGGAACTCGTCGGTCGTGCCGAAGAGCGTCGCCTGCCCGGGGCCGGCGTCGCGCCCGACCTCGTCGATGTACCCGCGCTGCTGCAGGGTCCGCATGACGCCGTCCACGTTGACGCCGCGGATGGCGGCGACCTGCGCCCGGGAGATGGGCTGCTTGTACGCGACGATCGCCAGGGTCTCGAGCGCCGCCGCCGACAGCCGGGCACTCTGGCCCGAGAGCACGAACCGCTCGACGTAGGGCGAGAGGTCCTCGTGGCTCTGGAAGCGCCAGCCGCCGGCGACCTTCACCAGCCGGAAGCCGCGCTGCTGGGCCTCGTACTCCCCCGCGAGCGCCTCGAGCGTCGCGTCCACCGCCGAGGGCGGGAGCTCGACGAGCTGGGCCAGGAGCTGGGCGTCGGCGGGCTGGTCGGCCACCATCACGATGGCCTCCAGCGCACGGCGCGCCTCCGTGCTGACCTGGGCCGGGGACTCGTCCGGTGCCGCCTCGTCGGGCGCGTCCGGGACGTCCTGGTCGGACATCAGCCGTCGTAGGCGTCGACCATGGCCAGCGCCTCCTCGCCGACGGCGTCGCCGCCGACCCAGACCACCTCGATGTCGCCGAACGTGCGGGGCTGGTCGAGCTCGACCAGGCCCTGCTTGAACAGCTCCAGGACGGCCAGGAAGTGGATGACCACCTCGAGACGCTCGACCAGCGAGGAGGTGAGCGCCCGGAACGAGGTCCGGCCCAGCCGCGGCAGCTCGGTGCACAGGTCGGCCACGGTGTCGATCACGCTGGCCCGGATGGGGGCCACGTGGAACAGGTCGATGTGCGGCTCGGGCCGGGGCTCGACGGCCTTGAGGAAGGCCAGCCGCAGCTGCTCGCCGGTGACGCCCTCGAGCAGGTCCGGGGCCAGGTCGATGAAGCGCTCGTCCGGGCCGACGCGCCGTGCCACGCCGCGACCGGCACTGGCCTGGAGCTGCTCGAGCACCCGGGCGGCGTCCTTGAAGGTCTTGCACTCGAGGAGCTTGGCCAGGAGCAGGTCCCGCTCCTCCCAGAGGGACAGGTCCTCGTCGAGATCGGCGTCGTCAGCGCCCGGCAGCAGCCGGCGCGTCTTCAGCTCGACGAGGGTCGCGGCGATGAGCAGGAACTCGGTGGCCACGTCGAGGTCCAGCTCGTCCATCTTGGCGAGCTCGGCCAGGTAGGCGTCCACGATCTTCACCAGCGAGATCTCGTAGAGGTCCACCTGCTCGCGCAGGATCAGGTGGAGCAGGAGGTCGAACGGCCCCTCGAACACCGGCGTCTGCACCGCGTACGACATGGGCACGATCGTAGCCGCGGCGCACGGGTCCGGATCACACGCGTGTCATTTGCAGCCGGCGCCGGCCGGAACGGTGCGGGAGGGCGGCCCCGGCGGTCGGTAGTCTGCGGCCCCATGTCACGAGTCCTCTCCGGGATCCAGCCCACCGGCGACCTGCACCTCGGCAACCTGCTGGGCGCCGTGCGCAACTGGGTCGAGGACCAGCACACCGACGACAGCTTCTACTGCGTCGTCGACCTGCACGCCCTGACGGTGCCCAAGGCGCCCGGCGAGCTGGCGACGGCGTCGCTGGAGCTGGCCCAGTGCCTGGTCGCCTCGGGCCTCGACCCCGAGGTCTGCACGCTCTTCGTGCAGAGCCACGTGCCCCAGCACGCCGAGCTCGGCTGGGTCATGCAGTGCGTCTGCGGCTTCGGCCAGCTCGAGCGCATGACCCAGTTCAAGGACAAGTCCGAGCGCCGCGACTTCGTGTCGGCCGCGCTCTTCACCTACCCGGCCCTCCAGGCCGCCGACATCCTGCTCTACGACGCGGACCGGGTCCCCGTCGGCGAGGACCAGCGCCAGCACATCGAGCTCACCAGGGACCTCGCGGAACGGTTCAACCACCGCTACGGCGAGACGTTCACCGTGCCCGAGGCGTCCATCCCGCGCGCCGGGGCGCGCGTCATGGACCTGCAGAGCCCGACCGACAAGATGTCGAAGTCGGCCGACTCCCCCGCCGGCACCGTCCTGCTCACGGACCCGCCCGACGCCGTGGTCAAGAAGTTCAAGCGGGCGGTCACCGACTCCGACGGCGTCGTCGCCTACGACGTGGCCAACAAGCCCGGCGTCTCCAACCTGCTCTCGATCCTGGGCGCCGCCACCGGACGCGACCCCGAGGCGCTGGCCGGCGAGTACTCGCAGTACGGCCCGCTCAAGGCGGACACCGGCGAGGCCGTGGTCGAGCTGCTCGAGCCGCTGCAGATGCGCCTCGCCGAGCTGCGCCAGGACCCGGCCGAGACCTCCCGGCTGCTGCGGCTCGGCGCCGAGAAGGCCGGTGCGGTCGCCGAGGCGACCATGGCCCGGGTCCGCGACGCCGTCGGCTTCCTCCCCCGCTAGCCGGTCGCTGCACACTGGCCGGCGACGGCGCGGGCTACAGACGTCCGTCGTCGGCGAGCGCCAGGACCCTGCCCTCGGGGCGCGGGACGGTCCAGCGGTCCTCCGGCAGGTGGTGCTCGGCGGCCCAGGCGACCACCCGCTCGTCGGACCCGGCGAGCCGCAGCAGGTCGGCGCCGAGCGCCGGGTACTGCAGGTAGAGCCCTACCTTCCGGGTGAACCCGGACCCCTCGCTCCAGGCCGTGGCCATGGACGCACCGCCCACGGCCTCCGACAGGGTGGCCACGACCCGGCCGTAGGGGCTCAGCCCGGCGACGGTCTTGCCCACGTCGTGCAGGAGCGCGGCGGCCATCACCCACGGCGCCGGCGCCGCCCCCTCCACGCCGTGGCGGGCGACCGCGCGGGCCACGCCGACCTGGTGCCGCTGGTCGGTCGCCGGCATCCTGGCGAACAGCCGCCGCTCGTCCTCGGTCAGGAACGTCCCCGCCCACGCCAGGTCCTGGTCCGAGGGCCGGCCGGGGACCACGGACGACAGGAACCGCCGGGCACGGTGCACGGGCCGGATGCTCACGCCGCACCCCCACGGACGGCACCGCTGCGGGGGTGCGCCGCCCGGTACGCGTCCCACAGCCGTTCGGTCGCGACCTTCGTGTAGATCTGCGTGGTGCTCACCGAGGCGTGGCCCAGGAACTCCTGGACGGTCCGGATGTCGGCGCCGTGCTCCAACAGGTGCGTGGCGCAGCTGTGCCGGAGCACGTGGGGGCTGATCTCGCCGTGCACCCCCGCGACCTGCGCCCAGCGCCGCAGCACGGTCCACGCCGCCTGGCGGCCCAGCCGGCCGCCCCGGGTGCCCAGGAACACGGCGTCGGCGTCGTCGCGGTGGCGCCACCGGGCCGGGACGAGGGCCGGACGTCCGTCGTCGAGCCACCGCGACACCGCGGCCCGGGCCGGCCGGCCGACCGGC
>CAIYXG010000062.1 GCA_903930035.1 uncultured Actinomycetes bacterium
CGACAGATCACGAGAATCGCTGCTCGTCACTGCATCCTCCCCACGCAGAGTTGTCGGAGACTAGATGGTGTTGAGGACGCCGCGATTCCCCAACCGTTCCCGCCTGCGTGTCCGGTGAACGTCGGGCACACAACCCGAACGTCGCACGTTCAAGCTGTGCCCCCGCCACCAACGGAGAGTGGCCACCCACAGGGCGGCCACTCGCAGTTGTGGGGGCGCTCCGGCGGGGCCCGCTGCGTTGCCAGGACAGCGTCGTGGGGCCGGCTCCGGCAGGGGTCATCCGGAGCGGCGGGGACTGGTGCTAGTGAGCAGGCGTGAACGTTCGACGTCTCCGGCCCGACGACCGGGCCCAGTGGGAGCAGCTCTGGCAGGGCTACCTCGACTTCTACGAGCAGCAGCTCGACGCCGCGACGACGGACCACACGTGGGGCCGCTTCTTCGCCGAGGACACACCGGTCATCGGGCTCGGTGCGTTCGAGGACGGCGACCTCGTCGGGATCTGCCACCTGGTCCTCCACCCGAGCACCTGGTCCGTCGCCCCGTACTGCTACCTCAACGACCTGTTCGTGCGCCCCGACCGCCGGGCGCAGGGAGCTGGCCGGACCCTGATCGGGGCGGCCGTCGACGAGGCGCGTGCTGCTGGCGCCAGCAAGATCTACTGGCAGACGCACACGGACAACGCGACGGCGCGCCGCCTCTACGACCAGGTCGCCGGGAACCTCGGGTTCATCGTCTACGAGGCCGAGCTCGACGACTGAACGTCGGCGCTGCCACCGGCCACTACAGCGGCCGGCGCAGCAGGACACGCATGAACTGCACAGAGTGTACAATTCATGTAGGGTCGGCCCCGATGACCCCGACCATCGAGCGCGTCCAGACGAAGAAGCGGCCGTACCTGCGCCCTGCTGACCGCCGTCGCCAGCTGCTGGACGCGACCGCCCGGGTGTTCGACCGTGGCGGTCTGGCCGGTATCACCATGGTCGCCGTCGCAGCAGAGGCGGGCGTCAGCCGGCGCCTCGTCTACGACCACTTCGACGACCTCTCCGCCCTGTACGAGGCGTACTTCGACGAGCGGCTCGCCGACTATCTCTCGGCCGTCGACCGGGCGACCCCGGGCGCGGACACCCTCGGCCCGGTCGCCGTCGGCCTGCAGGTGGCCTTCCGGATGTCCGCAGCCGACCTGTCTGCGTTCGACCTGATCGTCAGGGACACCACCACCCCCGAGCTCGCAGGCCCTCGTCGACGGCTGCGGGCCCACCTCGAGGCCCGGTGGTTGCCGGTCGTGGACCCCGACGGCGTCGACCCGCAGCTGACGGTCGCGCTCCTGTGGACCGTGCTGGGCGCTGTCGTCGCCCTTGCCAACCAGGTGGCGTCCGGCCAGCTCGACGTCGACCGGGCCACTGCGCTCGCCCTGGCCATCGTCGGACAGACCCCCCACGTGCTGGCCCTCGCGTCGGCCGACACCCAAGAAGGAACGGCCTCATGAACCCCCACCCCCGCGCCCGTACCTCGTTGGCCTGGCTCCGTGCCGTCGCCGTCGTCGCCGCCGGAGTGCTGCTCGCAGGCTGTTCGTCGGGCGCCGACACGGCGACGTCCGCCTCCTCGACCGCACCCTCCACGACGGCACCCTCGACCACCAACCCGGTGCGCAGCATGCGTGGCAAGCGGTACTGCGAGGTGCTGCTGGTCCGGCCCGCCGACGGCCGGGTCACCGCCGAGGTCTACAACAGCTTCCCGCTCAACGACTGTCCCGAGTCCGAGTGGTCGCAGCTCGACGCCACGGCCATTGCGGCGGCCGAGGGTGTGCCGGTGGCACTCCTCAACGGCCCCCGGTTCTGGCTGATGGACCGGGTCAAGAAGGCGGGCGGCGCGGCCGACCTGCCCAAGAAGGACTTCGGCGGCATCGAGATGTACCGGCAGGCCTCGGTGGAGGTCCGCTCGGTGGCCGACGCAATGGTGCCGTACCGCCCGAACACGGTGGACCGGAAGGCCGCGTTCACCTTCGACGCCGGCCAGACCGTCTACGAGCTCACTGCACCGGACGGCACCACGTACGTGATGCAGACCTGGAGCCAGCAGAAGGACCGGTCGCTCGTCGAGTCGGGGCTGGCCGGCCTGGGCTCCCGGCTGCAGCTGCCGGCGGGCTGGACGTACGCCGCCCGTGTGCTCGACCAGCCGCTGAGGGTGGACACGACGTCGCAGGCCGCCATGGTGCTGCAGGACGACCTGGGCAACAGCTACTCGCAGGAGACCGACGGCTGAGGGTCCGGACCTGGCGTGCCCGGCTTGCCGCCGGCAGGAGCCTGTGGTCGCGTGCGGCCATGGCGGACACCGCGCAGGAGCGTCACGACCAGGCGGTGTCCCGGGGCGAGGACTACTACTTCGACCCCGACACCGGCCTCCTGGTGATGACGGGCC
Source organism: uncultured Actinomycetes bacterium (assembly GCA_903930035.1). Taxonomy (GTDB): domain Bacteria; phylum Actinomycetota; class Acidimicrobiia; order Acidimicrobiales; family Microtrichaceae; genus CAJANQ01. The sequence continues at coordinate 2,419 of CAIYXG010000062.1, forward strand.
CGGCGCTCCGGGCCCGGGGCGAGTGCTGCGGGAGCGGCTGCC
>CAIYXG010000063.1 GCA_903930035.1 uncultured Actinomycetes bacterium
AAACGGTGGCCGGAATCTCGGCCTCCGACTTCTCCAACGCCGGCACGGCAACCGGCTGCCAGTTTGCCGTCTCGGCCAGCGCCGGAACTTCCGTGGGCATCACGGTGACCGGCTGCTCGGAAGGCACGGTCGAGCTGCGCCTGGCCGCCGGCGCGGTAACCGACGGGGCCAACAGTGGCCCGGCCTCGTCCACCACCGCCTCGTCTGTCGACGTCGACCGCACCGCCCCGGTCGCCCCGACGATCTCCGGCCTGCCCTCCGGCGCCAGCTCCAGCACCTCCGAATCGGTGACCCTCGCCGGCGGCGAACCGGGCCTTAGCTACGCATGCTCGCTCGACGGGGCGGCCTGGTCGGCCTGCACCAGCCCGGTCTCCCTCAGCGGCATTGCCGAGGGCGGCCACAGCTTCCGGGTGCGCTCCACCGACGCCGCGGGCAACACCAGCCCGGTAGCCACCCGCACCTGGGAGGTCGACCTCACCCCGCCGAACCTCGCGCCAACCGCCACGGGCATGCCCAGCGGCACCACCTCGTCCACCACCATCAACCCCGCGATCTCCGGCGAGAGCGGCAACACGCTCCAGTGCCGCCTGGACGGCGGGGCGTGGACCGCCTGCTCCGCGCTGCTGCCGGTCAGCGGGCTGGCCGACGGCACGCACACCCTGGAGGCCCGCCAGCAGGACGGCGCCGGAAACAACGGCCCGGTCGCCAGCTGGGCCTGGGCCGTGGACACCGCGCCTCCCGCCAACCCGCCGCAGACCGGCGGAGGCCCGACCTCCACTTCGGACAACACGCCGACCTTCACCTTCACCGGCGACCCGGGCAACACGTTCCAGTGCCGTATCGACGGCGGCGCGTGGGCGCCCTGCACCTCGCCGTTCACCACCCCCACGCTTCCCGACGGGCCTCACTCGGTGGACTTCCGCCAGGTAGACGGCGCCGGCAATACCGGCCCGATCTCGACCGCAAACTTCAACGTCGACACGCAGGCCCCGCCTGAGGTTGCCGTATCGGGAATTCCCTCGAGCCCGACCAATTCGCAAACCGCGAGCCTGACCCTTTCAGGGTCGGCCGGGGCAACCATCGAATGCAAGCTGGACGGGGGCAGCTGGGCTCCGTGCACCTCTCCGCTGGCCCTGAGCGGGCTGACCGAGGGCGACCACGCCGTCCAGGTCCGCCAGACCGGATCGAACAACGTTGTCAGCGCCGTCACCACGGTGCGCTGGTCGGTGGACCTCACGCCGCCCTCCTACAAGCCCGGCGTGGTCGGTCGGCCCGACCTTCAGACCAACTCGACCAGCGCCGCATTCAACCTCACCGCCATCGCCCCCGACACCCTCGAGTGCCGCCTGGACGGCGGCAGCTGGGGCCCGTGCCCCAACCCGCTCCAGTACAGCGGCCTGGCCGACGGCGCCCACACCCTCGAAGCCAGCGCCCGCGACCAGGCCGGCAACACCGGGCCGGCCTCCACCGTGAACTGGACTGTCGACCGCACGCCCCCGGCAAACCAGCCGACGGTCCAGGGCGCGCCTTCCGGCACGGTGGCCGAC
>CAIYXG010000064.1 GCA_903930035.1 uncultured Actinomycetes bacterium
ATGTCCTCGCTGCTCGTCGAGCTCGTCTCGCCCGAGCGGGTGGCCTACTCGGGCGAGGCCCGCATGGTCATCTGTCGGACGACGACCGGCGACATCGCGTTCCTCCCCGGGCACGTTCCGTTCATCGGCGTGCTCGCCACGCACCCGGTCCGGGTGCTGCTGGAGGACGGCGAGGTCGTCATCGCCGTCCACCAGGGGTTCGTCGAGGTGTCGCCGCCGGACGACGACGGCCGCACCCGCGTGACGATCCTGTCCGACGTCGCCGAGCTGGCGGACCAGGTCGACGTCGAGCGGGCCCGGGCCTCGAAGGAGCGCGCCGAGGAGCGGCTGCGCACCGACCCCGACGACCCCGAGGCCACCTCGGCGCTCCGGCGGGCCGAGGTCCGACTGTCGGTCACCGACGCCGCCTGAGGCGGCGCCACACCGGGTCGCGGTCCGCGCCGTCGTGGCCCGCACCCGGCTGTTCGTCGCCCTGCTCCCCGAGCCCGACACCTGGGCAACGCTGGACGCGTACCGACGGTCCCTCGGGGTCGCCGAACCGTTCCGGATCCCGCCGCACGTCACGCTCGTGCCGCCCGTCAACGTGCCCGTCGACGCGCTGGGCGAGGTCGACCGCACCCTGGTCGCCGCCGCCGAGTCCCAGCGCCCGTTCGAGCTGGAGCTCGCCGAGGGTGCGACGTTCTCGCCGGGCGCACCCACGATCCAGCTCTCGGTGCGCGGCGACCTGGCCGCCCTGGGCCGCCTGCGGGACCGGCTCGTCGACGGCCCCCTCGACCGACCCGGCCGCCGTCCGTTCGTCCCGCACCTGACGTTGGTGCCGAGCGCGGATCCAACGGCGATCGACGCCGGCCTGCGGTCGCTCGAGGGCACGTCCATCCCGTGGTCGGTCGGTGCGGTCCACGTGCTGGAGCGCCGGGCGGACCCGGGTCGGTGGGTGACGGTCGCCGAGCTGCCCCTCGGCGACCCCGGGGTCGTCGCCCGAGGCGGCCTGGCCTCGGTCCTCCGGGTGCTGCACATGGTCCCCGCGACCGTGGCCGACCTGTGCCGCGTCGCCGCCCGTGGACCGGCACAGGACGGGCGGGCGGACCGTCCGCTCGTGGTGGCGGCCGAGGCCGAACCCGGTGACGGCACCGGTGCGCTCCAGGCGGCGGCCGTCGGCGTGATGGGCGTGGCCGGGGTCGAGCTGCGGGCACTCGCGGTGGCCGAACCCTTCCGCGGTCTCGGCGTCGGATCGCGGGTGCTGGCGGCCTGGTGCTCGGCGGCGGCGGAGCGCGGGGCGCGGATCGTGTCGGCCCCGGTTGAGCCGGGCGCGGGGTTCCTGCTGCGTCACGGGTTCACGCCACTCGACCACCCCGAGGACCCTCGCCTCGTGCGCCTGCTCTGAGCGCCGGTAGCGTGCCCGGATGGACCGGCGGTCGGGGCGGGAGGGATCGCCGAGCGGATCGAGTGGCCCGCGACGCTGGTCCCGGGCGCTCGTGACCGGCGCGTCGAGCGGGATCGGCCGGTCGTTCGCCGAACGCCTCGCGGCAGAGGGGACGTCGCTGGTGCTGGTGGCCCGCCGCCGGGACCGACTGGAGGAGCTGGCCGCGGACCTGCGGCGCCGTCACGACGCCGAGGTCGAGGTCCTGCCGGCCGACCTGGCCGCCCCGGTGTCGCGCCGGTCCGTCGAGGTGCGGCTGGCCACGGGCACGCCACCCGTCGACCTGCTCGTCAACAACGCCGGTGTCGGCACCCACGGGGACTTCGCCCGCCTGCCGGTCGACCGGGAGGACCAGCAGGTGCAGCTCAACGTCGTGGCGGTGCAGCGGCTGTGCTCGGCGGTGCTGCCCGGCATGCTGGACCGCAGGCGCGGCCACGTGCTCAACGTCTCGTCGATCGCGGCGCTGCTGCCCGTGCCGCGCAGCGCCACCTACGCGGCGACCAAGGCCTTCGTGTGCTCCTTCACCGACTCCCTCCACGAGGAGCTCCGCGGATCCGGGGTGGTGGCGACCTCATCGTTGCCCGGCTTCGTCCGCACCGGCTTCCAGGAGGCAGCGGACTGGTCCGGTCAGGACCGGCTCCCGAAGCTGGTCTGGCTCCGCGCCGAGGACGTCGTGGCCGACTCGCTCGACGGCGCGTGGGCCGGTCGCGCCCGGGTCGTCCCCGACCTGCGCTACCGGGCGACCGCCGCCGTCACGTCGGTGGTCCCCCCGTCGATCCGGCGGTGGATGCTCGGCCGCACCGCCTCGATCGTCGACTGAGCTCCGGCCGGTCAACCGGCCGGATCGGAGGGGTGGCTCAGACCGAGCCGGAGAACGTGTCGCAGCGCTCCGGGTCGGCCGTCTGGGCCCCCAGGGTGAACCAGCGCTGACGCTGCTCCGAGGTGCCGTGCGTGAACGACTCGGGCCGGCTGCGCCCCTGGGTGTTCTCCTGGATCCGGTCGTCGCCCACGGCCGCGGCGGCGTCCAGCCCCTCGGCGATGTCGGCGCGGGTCAGCGAGGAGATGAAGCCGGTCGACTCGGCGTTGCCCGCCCACACCCCGGCGTAGCAGTCGGCCTGCAGTTCCACCCGGACCGCATCCGACTGCGGACCGGAGCTCCGGCCGGGCCGCAGCGAGCCGAGCAGGTTCTGGACGTGGTGGCCGTACTCGTGGGCCAGCACGTAGGCCTGGGCGAAGTCACCGCCACGGGCGTTGAACGGTGGCTGTTGCAGCTGGTTGAAGAACGACAGGTCGATGTACACCGTCTGGTCGGCCGGGCAGTAGAAGGGCCCGGTCGCAGCCGAACCCGGGCCGCACGCCGTCTGGGTCCGGCCCGAGAACAACTGGGTGGTCGCCGGTCGGTAGCGCAGGCCCGACTCGGCGAACTCGTCGGCCCAGTAGCGCTGGACGCTGTTGACGACCGCCACGATCCGGCAGTCCTCACGTCGGTTGGCATCCGCGCCCGTCCGGCACTCGGCGGCCAGGTCCGACGACCTGGCCAGAGTGCTCGGCGGCCCGAGCTGCGGGCCCGCACCCAGGTCCATGCCGCCGCCGCCGCTGCAGAAGCTGAGCCCGACGACCAGCAGGCCGATGACGAGCATCATGCCGAGGCCCCCGGCCGCCTTGCCGCCGCCTCCCCGCCGTCCACCGGCGGATCCTCCGAGCGCGCCCCCGAGTGCGCCGCCCAGCGCCCCACCGAGCCCACCGCCGGCACCGCCGCCGCGTCCGCCGCCGAGGGCCCCGCCGAGCAGGTCCCCCAGGTCGCCGGTCCGTCCGCCGCGTCCGCCACCCCGTCCGCCGCCCTGCGCCCCGCCGAGCAGGTCGCC
>CAIYXG010000065.1 GCA_903930035.1 uncultured Actinomycetes bacterium
CGCCTTCGGCGTCGACCGCCTGGTCGCGCTGCTGGTCGGCGAGGAGAACATCCGCGAGGTCATCGCCTTCCCGAAGACGCAGTCGGGCACGGACCCGCTCACCTCGGCGCCGACCGCCGTGGAGGCCGAGGTGCTCGCCGAGCTGGGCCTCCGGCTGCTCCCGCCCGGGACCTGAGGGCCGGACCCCGCAGCCGGCGGGCCGGTGCGGCGGGCCGGTGCGGCGGGCCGGTGCGGCGGGATTGACATGTCGGCGCCGGTCCCGCAGGCTGGCGCCAACTACATCACCCAGCTGGAAGTGCAGGGAAAGCCGGTCGAAGTCCGGCGCTGTCCCGCAACCGTAGGCGGACCCCCGGGTCCGCGAGCCGGAATGCCTGCCTGCCAGCTGGCTCCTACACACCGTCGTGGACAGCGGTGCGGGAGCCGGGGGACAGGTCGTCGTTCCGACGTCCTTGCTCCGGCCCGTGCCGTCGTCCGGGACCCGAGCACTGGAACGACATGCACCGAACCGACGCCGACGCACGTGGACCTGCGTCACGAGCAGTTCGGGCCCTCCTGGCGACCTCGGTCGCACTGCTGGCCCTCCTGAGCCCCTCCCTGCTGGCGCCCGGCCCCGTCGGGGCCGAGCCGTTGAGCCCGGACCCCGCGACCGCGGCCACCTACGGCGCCTCCTGGCTGGCCGCGCGGGCCGCGGCCAGCACCCCGCTCAAGGGGTTCGACGGCACCTCCGACGACTGGGGCCTGACCCTCGACGCCGGGCTCGCCCTGGCGGCGGCCGGCGTGGGTGGGACCACGGCGGAGTCGATCTGGGCCGCGTTCGTCGCCAACCGGGACACCGCCGTGACGACCGGCACCGACAACCCGGGCCGGCTGGGCCGCGCCGTGATGCTGGCCGTCGCGCTGGGCAAGGACCCCCGCAACGTCGGGGCCGCGCCCGGCAACGACCTGGTGGCGCGGCTGCAGCAGACCCGGACCACGGCGGGCCCCGACACCGGCCTCTTCGGCTCGTCGGACCCGACCTACGACGGCGTGTTCCGGCAGTCCTACGCGCTGCTCGCCCTGCGTGCTGCGTCGGGCACGGTCGACGCGTCGTCGGTGGCGTGGCTGCTGGGCCAGCAGTGCGCCGACGGCGCCTGGATGCCCTACCGCGCCGACCTGACGGTGCCGTGCGCCTTCAACGCCGCCCTCTTCGTGGGCCCCGACACCAACTCGACCGCCGTGGCGGTGGAGGCCCTGGCCGGCCGGGACGGCGCGTCGTCGGCCGTGGGCGCCGCCCTGGGCTGGCTCGACGGGACCCAGGGTGCCGACGGCGGCTGGGGCTTCTACGCCGGTGACCCGACCGACCCCAACTCGACGGCCCTCGTCGTCCAGGGGCTCGTGGCGGCCGGGAAGCTCGCCGACCCGGCGTTCACGGACAAGGCCGCGTCGCCCCGTGCGGCGCTGCTCACCTTCCAGCTGACCTGTGCGCAGCCCGCCGAGGACCGTGGTGCCCTGACCTACCCGGGCACGTCCAACAGCGCCAACAGCTTCGCCACGGCACAGGGCGTCCCCGCCCTGGCCGGTGTGGCGTTCCCGCTCACGGCCCGCACGCCCGCCGCCGACGTCCCGGCCGTGCCGTGCGGGGTGCCGGCCACGACGACCACCACGACGTCGGCCCCCGCCTCGTCGACCACCGTCGTGAGCACGACCCTGCCCGCACCGGCCACGTCGGCGCCGGCCACCACCGCCGCGCCGTCGGCGGAGGTCCTGGGCGAGCAGGCCGTCCGGGCGACCGGCGACGACGCCCTGGCGGCGACCGGCACCGGGAGCACCTGGCTGCTCCTGTCCGGCGTCCTGCTCCTGGGTGCCGGCCTCGGGCTCGCGCTGCTGGCCCGCCGCCGTTGAGGCGGTCCCCGGCCTCCCTGCGCACGGCGCCCGCCGCCGTCGCGCTGCTCGGCGTGCTCGCCGTGCTGTCGGTGGTCCGGGCGCCGGCGGCGGGCGCCGCGGCGTGCGGCCCCGCCCCCGC
>CAIYXG010000066.1 GCA_903930035.1 uncultured Actinomycetes bacterium
CCCAGCTCCTCACGGCTGGCGTGCATGAAGTCGATGTCCTCGGGGAGCGGCTTGCGGAGCGTCTTCGCCATGGCCTCGACCCCGCGGTCGGCCACCAGACGACGACGGATCTCGGCCTCGATCTCCTTCTTGAACTTCTCGATGCGGTCCTCGAACTCGTCGCGCTCGAGCCGCTCCTCGAAGGGGGTCAGGCCGCCGGGCGCCTCCTCCCGGGCCTGCTGCATCATCTGCTCGAGCATGCCGTCGAGGTCCAGGTTCCGCAGGGTCCGGTAGAGGTAGTAGGTGCCACCCACCGGCCGGCCGGGCTCCATGCCGGCGAACCGCCGGACCGACTGCCGGGCCATGGCCTGCATGGCCGACACGTCGCCCTTCAGCAGGGCGTTGTAGAGCATCTTGGCGAGCTCCTCGGGCGTCAGCGAGTCCGACGCACCGCCCTGGCCCTTGCCCTGCCCCTGACCGGTCTGGCCGTTCGTGCCGTCCCGCTCCTCGTCCTCGAGGGTGTCGGGCACCGAGTCGGGGTCGACGTCGATCGCGTACTCCGCCCCCCGGAGGGAGAAGTACACCTCGAACACGGTCTCGAACACGCGCCAGTGGGCGTGCTGCTTGACCATGGTCGCGGCCAGCGCGTACTTGAACGCCTGCCGGTCCTCGAGCGGGATGTGCCGCACGGCCTCCATGGCGTCGAGGTTCTCGGTCAGGCTCACGGGCAGGCCGGCCTGCCGCAGCTCGCCGATGAACCCTGCGAGCAGGTCGGTGAGCGCGTCGCCCACCGCACCCTCGCCGGCCGGGCCGGACCGTTCGGCCTCGACGGTCACGGGGCCGCTCAGCCCTTCGCCGCGTCGGCGGGGCCGAAGGCCGACGAGCCCGCGAACTCCTTGGTCGCCTTGGCGATGTCGGTCTGGTACTTGAGCAGGATGTTGGCCGTGCGGGTGGCCGTCTCGGCGTCGACCTGCTCGAGGCCGAGGAGGACCAGCGTCCGGGCCCAGTCGAGGGTCTCGGAGACCGAGGGCGACTTCTTCAGCTCGAGCTGGCGGACCGACCGCACGATCCGGGCGACCTGGTCCGCGAGCGACTCGGTGATGCCCGGCACCTTCGTGAGCACGATCTGCTTCTCGCGCTCCATGTCGGGGTAGTCGACGTGCAGGTACAGGCACCGCCGCTTGAGGGCCTCGGAGAGCTCCCGCGTGTTGTTCGAGGTCAGGAACACGAGCGGGATCTGGCGCGCCGAGATGGTGCCGAGCTCGGGGATGGACACCTGGTAGTCCGACAGGATCTCCAGCAGGAGCGCCTCGGTCTCGACCTCCACGCGGTCGACCTCGTCGATCAGCAGGACCACGGGCTCGGTGGCGCGGATGGCCTCCAGGAGCGGGCGGGTGAGCAGGAACTCGTCGGAGAAGATGTCGTCCTCGATGTCGGACCAGTTCGCCGCCTCGTCGGCCTTGGTGGCCTGGATGCGCAGGAGCTGCTTCTTGTAGTTCCACTCGTACAGCGCCTTGGACTCGTCGAGCCCCTCGTAGCACTGCAGACGGATCAGCCGGGCGCCGGTGATCTCGGCCACCGACTTGGCCAGCTGGGTCTTGCCGGTGCCGGCCGGGCCCTCGACCAGGACCGGCTTGGCGAGCCGGTCGGCCAGGAACACCGTGCCGGCGATCGCGTCGTCGGAGAGGTAGTCGACCTCGCCGAGACGGTCACGGACGGACTCGAGCGAGTCGAAGCGCGGGTCGGCCTGGGGGTCGGTGGGGGACGTCATGGGCCGAGACTACCGACCCCTCCCCCGGGGCGAGTAACGGGAGCGCCGGTCAGCCCCGGACCTGGCCGTCGCCGCGCACCACGTACTTGAGCGTGGTGAGCTGGGCCAGCCCCATGGGGCCCCGGGCGTGCAGCTTCTGGGTCGAGATCCCGATCTCGGCGCCGAACCCGAACTCCTCGCCGTCCACGAACCGGGTCGACGCGTTGTGGAGCACCGCCGCCGCGTCCACCTCCCGGAGGAAGCGGTCGGCGGCCGCCGGGTCGGCGGTGATGATCGACTCGGAGTGGCCCGACGAGGTGTCGTTCACGTGCTCGATCGCCTCGTCGAGGGAGTCCACGACCTTGACCGACAGCTTCAGGTCCAGGAACTCCGTCGCGAAGTCCTCCTCGGTGGCGGCGCCCATGTGCGGCACCAGCGCCCGGGCCCGCTCGTCGCCCACCAGCTCGACCTGTCCCAGGAACTGGTCGACCCGGGGCAGGAACTCGGCGGCCACGTCCCGGTGCACCACGAGCGACTCGGCGGCGTTGCACACCGAGGGCCGCTGGGTCTTGGCGTTCACCAGGACCGTCTCGGCCATGTCCAGGTCGGCGGCTGCGTCCACGTAGACGTGGCAGTTGCCGTCGCCGTCGATCACGTAGGGCACGGTGGCGTTGTCCAGGATCGACTGGATCAGTGCCCGGCCGCCGCGGGGGATGAGGCAGTCGACCAGACCGCGCTGTCGCATGAACTCCGTCGCCGCCTCCCGGGAGGTGTCCTCGACCAGGACGACGGAGTCCTCGGGGAGGCCGTTGGCCGCGAGCGCCTCGCGCAGGACGGCCGCGACCGCGGTGTTGGAGTGCACGGCGGTCGACGACCCGCGCAGGAACGCCGCGTTGCCCGACTTCACGCACAGGCCGGCGGCGTCGGACGTCACGTTGGGCCGGCTCTCGTAGATGATGGCCACGACCCCGAGCGGGACACGCACCCGCGACAGCTGCAGCCCGTTGGGCCGGTCCCACGAGTCGACCACCTCGCCGACCGGGTCGGGCAGGCCGGCGACCTGGCGCAGACCGCCGGCCATCCCGGCCACACGCTCGGGGGTCAGCCGGAGCCGGTCGACCAGGCCGGGGCCGGTCCCGGCCGCCTCGGCCGCGGCGACGTCCAGGGCGTTGGCGGCGAGCAGCTCGTCGGTGCGGGCCTCGAGCAGGTCCGCCGCCGCGCGCAGCGCGCCGTCCTTGGTC